>REAV01000090.1 GCA_004294465.1 Sphingobacteriia bacterium
TAAAAAATAAGTAATGCAACTCTTTGCCCCTATTCAAGAATTATTTGGACAAATTGATTCGACTTTGACTTTATTGAATAATGAAGTCTATACCAAACCAAGTAAATTATTATACAATGCTTCAATTGGCCAGCACGTTAGACATATCATTGAATTATTTATGGAATTGAATACTGGATATGAAAATGGGACTATTAATTATGAATTAAGAAAAAGGAATTATCAGATTGAAACGGATACCCATTTTGCAAGTGAACAAATCAATGCGTTACTCAAAAAAATAAATAAACCAGATAAACCTTTATTATTAGCTACTGATTATTCAAAAACAGATACTGATACCATTACAGTTCAAACAAATTATTACAGGGAGTTGATATATAATTTAGAACATACTGTACATCATATGGCATTGATGAGAGTAGCAATTAATGAATATACTACTATTGAATTGAATGCTTCATTTGGTGTTGCCGTATCTACATTAAAACACAAGGAAACAGTAGCATGTGCACAGTAACGTTTATTCCTACTAAATCAGGCATTGTAATTACTTCAAATAGAGACGAGCATGTTAATCGAGGGAAAGCCATTGCCCCGATTAAGATCAAATCCAATGATTCGGAAATAATATATCCAAAAGATCCAGATGCAGGTGGCACATGGATTGCAACCAGAAATAATGGAGATGCCATTGTTTTGTTAAATGGCGCATTTGAAAAGCATATCGTCAAACCGTCTTATGCTAAAAGCAGAGGTTTGATTTTACTAGAAATTTTTGATTTGATCAATTTTAGGGATTCGATACATGATTTTAACTTAGAGAATATCGAGCCATTTACAATTGTATATTTTTCAGACAATCATTTATACGAATTTAGATGGGATGGACTCAATAAATACTTGAGAGAACTCAACGCGCATGAACCCCACATATGGTCTTCTGTAACTTTATATGATGCAGAAATGACCAATAAAAGAAATGAATGGTTCAATCAATGGAGTTTAAGAAATCCTTTTCCCAATCAACAAGATGCTATTGATTTTCATTTAAATGCAGGAGATGGCAATACCGAAGTGAATGTGAAGATGAATAGAAATAATGAACTATTCACTGTTAGCATCAGCTCAATATTTATTGGCAAAGAGTTCAATGATTTTGTATATATTGATTTATTGAACAATCAAACCATTACACAGCAAATTGCATTAACTAAAAGAATTACCTCTATTTTATCTTAATCCAATAGATGCAAAAACTTAGAAAAAAAATAATAAAATTAACCAATTGGGAATATTGGCCATTTGATGTGGTTTATCTTCCAATATATTTTTATTGGGCATGGCTTGCATTTAAAGCCAGATCATTTTTTTTCTTTAATACTGCCAACCCAACCATTGAGAACGGTGGCTTTTTAATGGAAAGCAAAAAAAAGATTTATGACCAAATGGAGGAAGGCAGTTATCCAAAAACCATGCTGATAAACGATCTGACTTCATTCAACCACTGCATACAAAAAATTCAAAGCAATGAAATTGTTTTCCCGATAATTGCTAAACCCGATATTGGTTTGAGGGGATTACAAGTAAAGAAATTAAACAACATTGATGATTTATTGGAATACCATTCCCATTCAAAAGTTGCATATTTAATACAGGAATATATTAACTACCCAAATGAAGTGGGAATTTTCTTTTACAAAATGCCTGGAGAATTACAAGGAACCATTTCTGGAATAGTTGGCAAAGAATTTTTAACTGTAATTGGCGATGGTCAATCAACTATAGAAGAACTGATCATACAAAATGATCGATACTTTCTTCAACTGGATCAGCTTAAGAATAATTATGGAAAAATACTCGAAAATATTTTACCAAAAAATGATTTACTTACTTTGGTTCCTTATGGAAATCATGCAAGAGGAGCCAAATTCATCGATCTTACACATTTGGCAGATACCCAATTAACCAATACCATCAACAGTATTTGCAATAAAATCCCTCAATTTTATTTTGGCAGAATGGATATAAAATACAATGATTGGAATGACCTAAAAGAAGGCAAGCATTATTCAATCATCGAATTAAATGGAGCAGGCAGCGACCCTACACATATTTATGATCCAAAACATTCCATCTTTTTTGCTTGGAAAGAAATCATTAAACACTTGAATATTTTATTCAAGATTAGTAGAATGAATAAGCAAAGATTGCAATTGAATTATATGACTACAAAAGAGGGAATGGAAATGCTAAAAGCTAACAAAGCGCATGTAAAATTGATTAGCCCCAAATAATCATTCATTTTGTAAATCGCAAGTTTACCTGATCACTTGAAATTTGCCGGACTCGATAATTCTTCCGCTTCTATCGCGTAATTGAAAAATATACAATCCTTTATAATAGGCGTCATTAAAGTAAACAGTCATTTTAATTTCTGTTACTACTGTGGAACTCATCTTTCTGCCTATAAAATTATAAATCTCTAATGTGTAAGATTTATCTACTGTTTTATCGAACTCAAAATTGATGAACTGTGTTGCCGGATTGGGATAAAATTTTTGCACTTTTTGCGGAGCATCGGTAATTCCAAACAGGTTATCCATATAAGATAAGTCCGTGGTAAAACTACCACACACTATCAATATTATACATAAAATGCCCGTGTAGAAATATTTCATACTATGGATTCCAATGATGAAAATAAACTATAAAAGCAAAATAACCAAAAATACAAAAGGCATTGAAGTCTAAATAATTAGAAATCAATGCCTTACTAATTAAAATAATGTCTTAATTAAGCCCTTCCAAACAAGTTTTGATCGCATCAAAACTTGGAAGATCACCTGGAGTTGCACAAACTTCAGCATATTGAACAGTACCTTCTTTGTCAATTACAAAAGCAGCTCTTTTACTCACTCCTGCCATTTCAAAAGCCGGGAAGGTCTCATATAAAACACCATATGCCTTTGCAGCTTCTTTATTAAAATCACTCAACAAAGGAAAATTAAGTTGCTGTTCGGTTTTAAATTTGTCTAACACAAATAAAGAATCTACAGATATACCAAATACTTGTGCATTGGTAGAATTATAAACAGCAATATTGTCTCTAACATTACACAATTCCGCAGTACATACGCCTGTAAAAGCCAAAGGGAAGAATAATAATACAACATTCTTACCTTGCTGTTCAGCTAAACTTACTTTTTGTTTATCTGAATTAAATAATGAAAAATCAGGTGCTTTTTGTCCTTTTTGAATACTCATGATAGATTATTTATTTGAAAGATGAATTACGAAAATATTGATAAATCTTGAATCTATGAAGTCCGTTAAAACAACAAACAATTAAAAGAATTGTTTATAAATTCATTTCTGGTACATGATCAGGTACCATTAATTTACCTGCGGTTTTGGCTACAATTTCATCAACACTTATACCAGGCGCGCGTTCTACCAATAAAAACCCATTTGGTGTAATATCTAAAACGGCTAATTCAGTTACTATTTTCTTAACACATCCTAAACCAGTAAGTGGTAAACTACATGCAGGTAATAATTTACTTTCCCCTTTAGGATTAGTATGCATCATAGCAACGATGATGTTTTTGGCACTTGCCACTAAATCCATTGCACCTCCCATACCTTTCACCATTTTTCCAGGAATTTTCCAATTGGCAATATCTCCTTTTTCACTCACTTCCATGGCACCTAGAACAGTAAGGTCAATCTTTCCTGCCCTGATCATTCCAAAACTTTCTGCGCTATCAAAAAAAGCTCCACCTGCAATAACCGTAACTGTTTCTTTTCCTGCGTTAATTAAATCGGCATCAATAAGCGCTTCTTCAGGATATGGGCCCATTCCTAAAATTCCATTTTCACTTTGAAAAATCACTTCCATTCCTTCTGGAATATAATTAGACACCAACGTAGGAATGCCAATGCCTAAATTCACATACATCCCGTCTTTTAATTCTTGGGCTATTCTTTTTGCAATTCCGTATTTATCAAGTGCCATTTTATCAAATTAAATTACTTTATAAAAATTGATCTATATCCAACAAATTAAACCAAACGAACTGTTCGTTTCTCTATTCTTTTTTCGTAATTGGTTCCTTGAAAAATTCGGTGAACATATACACCAGCAACATCTACCTGATCTGGATCGATCTGTCCAGGTTCAACCAACTCTTCCACTTCTGCTATAGTTATATCCCCTGCTTTAGCCATGGATGTTGAGAAACTTCTGGTTGATTTTCTAAAGATGAGATTACCCAATCGATCGCCTTTCCAAGCTTTTACAATCGCAAAATCAGCCTTCAAGGCATGTTCCATCAAATAATGTTTTCCATCAAATTCTCTTATCTCTTTTCCAATAGCAATTTCAGTTCCATATCCTGCAGGAGTAAAAAAAGCAGGTATTCCCATGCCACGCATGGCAATTCTTGTAGCCAGTGTTCCTTGAGGAACCAAATCTACTTCCAACTCTCCGCTCAATAATTGTCTTTCAAATTCTGCATTCTCCCCTACATAACTACTGATCATTTTTTTAATCTGCTTTGTTTTAAGCAATAAGCCTAAACCAAAATCATCCACTCCTGCATTATTGGATATACAGGTCAACTGAGTAATTCCTTTTTTAACCATTGCTGTGATGCTGTTTTCTGGAATTCCATTTAAGCCAAATCCGCCCAACATAATGGTTGCGCCATCTAGAATATCAGCAATGGCTTCATCTGCATTTATATATACTTTATTCATGAGATGTTTATTTTGCTTGAGGAATTTCTCTTTGACGTTTCGATAATGCATCAACA
>REAV01000224.1 GCA_004294465.1 Sphingobacteriia bacterium
TTATCTCTTATCTTTTATTCAGCAACAGCTGTAGCTTGCTTCTCGTGGTGGTGCAATAAAGCAGCCAATACACGTTTAGCAGGAGATTGCAACAATCCGATCACTTCACCGATTAATTCATTCTTAGTCTTAATCTTAGTAAGTGCAGTCAAGTTTGTATCTCCAGTGTAAACATCACCATTGATGAATGCCGCTTTTAAAGTAGGCTTGTCACCATTGCTAGTCTTGCGGAATGAGCTGATGATCAAAGCTGGTTCTTTCGGATTTTCAGAAAACATCAATGCAGTAACATTGTGCAATGAATCATACACTCCTGCATATTTTTCTGAATCCAATGATTCCAAAGCTTTACGAATCAATGTATTTTTAGCCACTTTCATTTCAACCTGCTTGTTGAAACAAGTTCTGCGCAAGTTAGAAACCTGCTCTACAGAAAGGGCTTCAGTATCTGTAATATAGAAGTTGTTGTACTGAGTAAATTTTGCTTTCAGTACTTCAATCACTTCATTTTTTTGATCTTTAGTCATAACTAATTTTTTTTAAAACCCGGGTCATTTTCCAAGTGTGGAATCGCCAGGATTAGTTCATTAATGATTTAGTGTCTAAGGTAATTCCCGGACTCATTGTGCTTGCCATGCTCGCTCCTCTTAGGTAAATTCCTTTAGCAGAAGATGGCTTTAACTTAATGATTGCGTTGATTAACTCAGTACTGTTTTCTGCGATTTTATCTGGAGAGAAAGAGATACGTCCTACAGATGCATGAACGATACCAGCTTTATCAACTTTAAATGCAATCTTTCCGCCTTTTACTTCATTAACAGCTGCAGCAACATCATTAGTTACCGTTCCTGTTTTTGGATTTGGCATCAAGTTACGAGGTCCTAAAACTTTACCTAACTTACCAATCTTAGGCATTACAGATGGAGTTGCGATGATTACATCAACATCTACCCATCCACTTTCTATTTTGGTAATGAATTCATCTAAACCTACAAAATCAGCACCAGCTTCTTTTGCAGCTGCTTCTTTATCAGGTGTACATAAAACCAATACTTTTTTTGTTCTACCAGTACCATGAGGTAATGATACAGTACCACGAACTTGTTGGTCTGCTTTTTTAGGATCTACACCCAAACGGATATGTAAATCTACAGAGCTATCAAATTTGGTACAGTTAATTTCTTTTACAAGAGCAGATGCTTCTTTA
>REAV01000074.1 GCA_004294465.1 Sphingobacteriia bacterium
AATATTTTTTGAATAACAGCCGCAGGAATTCCTCCCCCATTATCGGATACAGTAATAGTAACATTTTTAGGTCTTGACGAAGTTTTAACCAGTATATGAGGTTTAAAATTTGCTTCTTTTTGTGAACGAGCATCCACTGCATAAAATGCATTGTTGATTAAATTCAATACAACCCTTCCTAATTCTTGAGGCATTGCTTGTATTGGCTTAATTGAAGAATCAAACTCAGTTTGATAATCGCATTGAAAATTTTTCTCTTTTGCTCTCCAACCATGATAAGCCAAACGCAAATACTCATCACAAAGGGAATTGATATCAGTTAACTCTTTTGCTCCTGAAGATGATCTGCTATGTTGCAACATACCTTTCACAATGGATTCTGCTCTTTTTCCATGATGCAGAATTTTTTCGGAATTAGCTGTTACATCTTTTGCAATATCGCTTGCTTCATCAAAATCTTGTTGAGTAATTGCAGCAGACATCTCACCCAATAATTCCTGGTTGAGTTCTGCAAAATTGTTGACGAAGTTCAATGGGTTTTGTATTTCATGTGCAATGCCTGCAGTAAGCTCTCCCAGGCTTGCCATTTTTTCAGCCTGAACCAATTGGTTCTGGGTTACCCGGAGTGTAGCCAATGTTTTTTTATTGATCTGGTATTGACGATACACATAAAACATGGCGCCACTAATTAATAAAATTGCTATAAGACTCAACCATAAAAATAAATTACTCTTTCTCAGTACTGCTGCCTGAACCAATTGTTCTTGCCTTAAAGTATTTAAACTATCGTATTGTTCTCTTTCTTTTTGCTCCGATTCGTAATAAGCAACTTTTAAAGGAGATAAAGCAGAATCATTTTTCCGATTTAATTCATTTAATTGAATGGTATAATAATTGGCTCTAACAAAATTTCCTGTTTTAACATAAAACTCATTCAATGCTTCCAAATACTTAGCTTGAAGAATAATGGCTTTGGCATCAATAGAAGTTTGATATGCTTTCAACAAAAATGACTCCGCCATTTTAGTATTTCCCAATGCCAAAAAATACAGATAATAACCGTATTCAATTTCAATATCTCCTTGTGAATGAATAATGCCTAATTTTAATTTTTGCTTTACAGAATCTGCTTTTTCCAAAGCTTGCTTAGCTTTAGACAATTGATTCAAATGAATTAAAGCAAATGCTCTTTCTACACTTAAATGAGCCAGGTTGCCAGAAATATCGGTTACATATTTTAATCCACTATCCGAAAATTGCAAACTTGCTTTAAAGTTTCCTTTTTTATCTTCTATCAACACTTGTGATGAAAAAAGATTGATTAAGCGTTGAGTGTCTTTTTCAGCTTTCGCCAATGGCAATGCAATACTATTGTAATATTCTGCTTTGGCATCATTACCCCATTCTGCATATACTTGGCCTGCCACTGTTAAACAATTTCTATAACCCAAACTATTACTAGGTTTTAAATAATCTGCTGCTTTTAAGTAGTTTGAAATAGAACTATTATAATCCAATTTATATCGCATATAACCAGCTAAACCATGATAACATGAACCTATATTTTCAGAAATGTTTTTTTGAAGATAGATTTGAAGTTTTTTGGAATAAAAATTAAAACGATCTTCTTGTAAACTCATTGCATTCCATGCAAGTCTGGGAAATGATAATAAATGAGGTATTCTTTTGTCTATTTGATCAAATTCATTGATAGCTGCTAATGATTTTTCGATAGATGCTTTAAAATTCTTCTTAGCATACAAATCTGCTGCTTGATACCAATTTGCATATGCATTGATTCCCTTTAGTTTTTGTTGAATACCTAAAGTTACAAATGGTTTTAAATAATTTTCCTTGATATGATTAGGTATCTCATCGTAGCCACCGTAGCGTAAATAAAAATCTGCAACCATTTGCAACGCTGCTAGCTTTTGGGCTTCAGTAGATGTTTTTTCATATTTACTTATTGCATCTCTTAGTTGCTGTTTTTCCAACTCAGTTTGTGCAAATAAAGAGCCAGTGCAAATGCAAGTCAACAATAAAATAAAGCACCATTTTTTCATACAACCATTATTCAATACATATTACGAAAAAAAGTCCACACACAAAAACAAAACCCCCATCTACTAAAGTAGACAGGGGTTAATGATCTATAAAAAAACAGATTACTTGTATTGAGGAACAAGGCTTGCAGCCAAGTCAGTCATTTTCTTCAAGCCATCTTCAGGCAAATTACCTTTCTTAAACTCTGCCAATACATCTGGTAATTTATTCTCCATTTCCATCAAGAAATGAATTTCAAATTCTTTCACTTTCTTCACAGCTACATCACGCAACAAGCCCAATGTACCTAAGTAAATAATCGCTACTTGCTTTTCTACCGACATTGGAGAATATTGCAATTGCTTAAGAATTTCTACGTTTCTAGCACCTTTATCAATTACAGATTTGGTTGCAGCATCTAAATCTCCACCAAATTTAGAGAACGCTTCTAACTCACGGTATAAAGCCTGATCTAATTTAAGTGTACCTGCAACTTTCTTCATCGATTTGATCTGCGCATTACCACCCACACGGCTTACAGAAATACCTACGTTGATCGCCGGACGAATACCTGCGTTAAACAAGTTACCTTCTAAGAAGATCTGTCCGTCGGTAATAGAAATTACATTCGTAGGAATATAAGCAGATACGTCACCCGCTTGTGTTTCAATAATTGGCAATGCAGTTAATGAACCACCACCTTTTACTAAATGTCTGATAGACTCAGGTAAATCGTTCATGTTTTTAGCAACATCATCATTGGCAATTACTTTAGCAGCTCTTTCCAATAAACGACTATGTAAATAGAATACATCACCAGGATATGCTTCACGTCCTGGAGGTCTTCTTAACAACAAAGAAACTTCACGATAAGCTACCGCTTGCTTAGATAAATCATCATAGATGATCAATGCTGGTCTACCAGTATCTCTGAAGAATTCACCAATCGCTGCACCAGCAAATGGAGCGTAGAACTGTAATGGAGCAGGATCAGATGCAGAAGCACAAACAATTGTTGTAAATGCCATCGCACCATTGTCTTCCAAGGTTTTCATTACTCCAGCAACAGTAGATGCTTTTTGTCCGATCGCTACATATATACAGTACACAGGCTTTCCTGCATCGTAAAATTCTTTTTGGTTGATGATAGTATCTACACAGATAGCAGTTTTACCAGTCTGACGATCACCAATAACCAACTCACGTTGACCACGTCCTACAGGAATCATTGCATCGATGGCTTTGCTACCAGTTTGCAATGGTTCTTTTACAGGCTCACGATAAATTACACCTGGTGCTTTACGCTCCAATGGCATTTCATACAATTCACCTGCAATAGGGCCTTTACCATCGATAGGTTCACCCAAAGTATTAATTACACGTCCAACAACTCCTTCACCAACTTTGATAGAAGCAATCTGTCCGGTTCTTTTTACTGTAGCACCTTCTTTAATAGAAGCACTTTCTCCCATCAATACCACACCCACATTATCTTCTTCTAAGTTCAAAGCGATTGCTTTTACACCGTTTTCAAAAACTACAAGCTCCCCACTTCTTACACCGTTCAAACCATATACACGAGCAATACCATCACCCACTTGTAATACGGTACCTACTTCTTCCAGTTCTGCAGAAGCATTAAAATTACTAAGCTGTTGTCTTAGTATCGCTGAAATTTCATCCGGTTTAATATCTACCATTTTGTATAGTTTAAAAAGTTTTTGTTATGATTATCTCAAACTGTGTATGTAAAAGTTTTTAGTGAATTGTTTTTTGATTTCACGTAAGTCATTAGCTACACTAGCATCTACCATTTTATTATTGAATGACAATTTAAATCCTCCAATCAATGAAGCATCCACTACTGTTTCTAATTCAACAGTTCCAAAATTATTAGCCTTTTGTACACTTTGTTGAATTGATTTTTTTAGCTCATCTGAAACTTCTACTGCAGTAGTTAGTTTAACTATATGTATTCCTTTAAGTGCATTGAACTGATTAATAAATGCAGCAGCAATTGCAGGTAAATCACTTTCCCGTCCTTTTTTAACCAATAGTGAATTAAAAGCAATAGTTAGATCACTTACTTTTCCTTTTGTAATAGCACTTAAAATATTTTCTTTTTGATCTGTCTTAATAATTGGACTGCGCAAAACATTTACAAATTCTGCACTTGCTTTACACAAGTTTTGAATATAGATCATGTCTTCGCGTACTTTATCCAACTGACCTCTCTCTGTAGACAAATCAATCAAACTCTTGGCATATCTATCTGCTAATCTAAGATTCGACATCGTTTAATTTAATTTAGCAACTTCAGATAATTGTGAAATAAATTTCTCTTGTTCTGCTTTATTGGATAATTCTCTTTGCAATACTTTTTCTGCAACTTCAATAACTAAAGTACCCACTTGGTTTTTCACTTCGGTTAATGCTGCATTTTTTTGTTGTGTGATAGCAGTTTGAGCATCGGCTACAATACGATCGTATTCGGCTTTTGCTTTCTCTTTTGCTTCAGACACCATTTTGTCGGATGTTTCTTTGGCTTCCTTAATCATCACCGCTCTTTCTTCACGAGCTTTAGACATCATGGCTTCGTTCTCGTTTTTCATCAATGCCATTTCAGCTTTTACCTTATCAGCAGAAGCAATTGCATCGGCAATACCTGTTTCTCTTTCTTTTAAAGAAGAAAGAATTGGCTTCCAAGCAAAGGCTTTTAAAATGAAAAACACAATGCCAAAGGCAATCAATGTCCAGAACAACAATCCTAACCCGGGTAATAACAATTCCATAAAATATATTTAATTCGAAAAATGTTAAAAGGAATTACTGCACCGCTTGCCCTGTGCTCACCGTGCAGTAATAATTTTGTGCTACTAGGCTTTCAATACAGCCAAGATTCCAGCGATTACCGCGAAAAGGGCAACACCCTCAACGAAAGCCGCTGTAAGAATCATGTTCGCACGGATGTCGTTAGAAGCTTCTGGTTGACGAGCAATGCTTTCTACAGCACCTTTACCAATCTGACCGATACCGATTCCTGCACCAATTGCAGCTAAACCTGCACCAATAGCTCCGCCTAAATGGCTCATGCTAACATCCAACAAAGTGTTAATTACTGACATACTGTTTGTTTTAATGAATGAAAAAATTAATGATGCGCTTCTTCATGGTGAGCACCTTCCATTGACTGACCGATGAAAACAGCGGTCAAGTTAGTGAAGATGAAAGCCTGAATAAACGCAACCAATATCTCTATAAAATAAATAAATACGGTAAATGCTAAAGACACAGGTGCGAAACCGATGCCTGCCACTTTGCTCATTGCTCCAAAAATGAAAATCAACATGATGAAACAAGTAATAATGATATGCCCTGCTACCATATTAGCAAATAAACGGACAATCAATGCAAAAGGCTTAGTGAAAATGCCAATGAACTCCACAGGTACCAAAATGAATTTTACTGCAAATGGTACAGGGGGGTTAAAAATATGTGCCCAAAAATGTTTGTTGGTGCTAAATACAATTACAAAAAAGCTAATCACTCCCAATACAACGGTGAAAGCAATATTACCTGTAACATTTGCTGTTCCAGGAATTAATCCAATAATATTATTGATTAAAATAAAGAAAAACACCGTTAATAAATAAGGCATGTATTTTTCATAGGCGTGGCCTAAATTAGGCTTACCTACTTCATCTCTTACAAAAGTAATAACCGGCTCGACGGCATTTTGAAATCCAGAAGGAGCGGTTTTCGCACCATTCTTTTTATATTTATTTGCAACACCCACCATTAACCATACCAGTAAAGCCAGGGCCAAGAATAATTGAACCACATTTCTGGTTAAACTGAAATCGTATACTTGAATACTTGCATCGTGTTCACCTGCTTCATTTACTGCAACAATTTTACCTTCTTCAGATTTATAACCATTGTACACTTCATGTCCATGGTGGAATTTTCCATAAGAAAATACAGAAAGACCTTTCTGAGGAGAATATAAAATAACCGGTAAAGGAATGCTTACATGTGTTTCTCCAATAGAGAAAAAATGGAACTCATGAGCATCCATAATATGCTCCATGATCAATTTCGCTGGGTCAAAAGCAGCTTCTTCGTGACTACCCGTTGATTCACCTTCTTTTTGAGGTGTTTCATTAGCAAATACACTTGAAGAAAAAAGCAATGTAAAAATGCTGAGAACTACTACCAGTAACGATTTTATGCTTTTTTTGGCCATACCTATATCGAAATTTGCGGCAAAGATAAGGGTAGAAGGCTAAAAAATGGAGGCGATTAAGGGAAAAAACAAAAAACTTATTCGATCTGGAGCTTTTTATTTTGAAACTGCATCTCATGCAATTTGGCATAAAATCCACCCAGACGAAGTAATTCTTCATGATTACCCATTTCTTTGATTTCTCCCTTGTCTAAAACAATGATTTTGTCTGCTTTACGTATGGTAGAAAGTCTATGAGCGATTACGATGGAAGTTCTATCAGTAATAAGGGTATCTATTGCTTTTTCCATTAATATTTCACTTCCAGTATCAATGGACGAAGTGGCTTCATCTAGAATGAGTATGGCTGGGTTATACAATAAAGCTCTAATAAATGACAATAATTGCCGCTGACCCAAACTGAGTGTGCTCCCCCTTTCCATTACGTTATAGTCATAACCATTAGGCAATTGTTCAATAAACTCATCAACCCCGATCATTTTTGCTGCTGCAATCACCTGTTCTCTTGTAATTGCAGGATTTCGCAAGGTGATATTGTCCATTACTGAACCAGAAAAGAGAAAAACATCTTGTAACACCACACCAATGCCCTTCCGCAAAGCATCTATATCATAATCATCGATAGAAACGCCATCAATTTTTATGGTTCCTGATTGAATGGAATACATTCGGTTCAATAAGCTGATGATGGATGTTTTACCACTCCCAGTATGCCCAACCAGTGCAATGGTTTCTCCCGCTTTTACTTTGAAATTGATATTCTTCAAAACATAATTATCTCCCACATAAGCAAAAGAAACATGATTGAATTCAATATCACCCTTGATAGTAGCCGGGCTATACGCATTTTGTTTTGCTGGAGGAAGTTCATCATCATTGTCCAACACTTTAAAAACCCTCTCTGCAGCAATCATTCCCATTTGCAACACATTGAATTTATCGGCAATGACCCTCAATGGTCTGAAAATTTGATTGAGGTATAAAATAAACGCTACCAATAATCCTGCATCCAATGATCTGTCGGCAATCCACCAAACCAAAATACCAGTACTCACTGCTAAAACAACTTCTACAATGGGAAAAAAAACAGAATATGCAAAAATGGCTTTGATATTGGCATCCCTATGTTTTTCATTGATTTTTTTAAACGCAGCATATTCTTTATCCTCTGCTGCAAATGCCTGTAGTACCTGCATTCCAGTGATATGCTCCTGTACAAAAGCATTGAGTGCAGCTACTGCATTTCTAACTTGAATAAAACTTTTGTTAACGCTTTCTTTAAAATAATAAGTAGCAATAATCATTATTGGGAAAGGAATTAAACTAATGATTGTTAATCGCCAGTCAATCCAAAACATGGTTCCTAAAGTGATAATGATGGTTAATAAATCAGCTACAATTGGAATCAAGCCATCAGAAAAAATATCATTGATACTTTCTATGTCATTAATCGTTCGCGTTGTTAAAGTTCCAATTGGTGTTTGATCGAATTGACGGAGATTTAAACCCAAAACTTTTTTATACACTGTTACGCGCAAATCCTTTACCACATGTTGCCCCATCCATGCTGTGATAAAAGAAAATAAAAAACGAATGGTAGTTTCGAAAAATAAAAAAACAATTTGAAAAATGGATACAGCTATAATAAATCGGGAAATATCCGAAAGATCAATTCCGAATAAAACGGTTGAAACCCATTTTGGCAAAATGGTATTTTTTCCAATGGCCGTATTTACGGTTAGTTGTATAAGGTAAGGCCGAATAGGTGAAGCAATGGCCATAAAAATGGCCAATAATAAACTGAGGTAAAATTGGTTTTTATAGGGCTTTACAAAAAAGAAAATTCTTTGTAATAAACTGAAATTGAAAACTTTTTTTGGTTCTTTTTTGAGCATAATATTCAGTAAAAGTAACAACTCTTTGTTAGCATTCTTAAAGCTCATGGAAATAAACTTGAGTTTGCTTACATTCGTATTGTATGGATCAAGTGGATGAACAATATGTGGAGCCTGTTGCGGTCAAGTATTCTTTAAACGAAGAGCAGGAAAAAAAAGAAATTATCAGGCATTATCGTGCACTGTTAAAAAGCCTGCGTCCCAAATTAAAAAAAGGAGATAAGGAATTGGTTCGTCATGCTTTTGAAATGGCCGCCAATGCGCACAAAACCATGCGTAGAAAAAGTGGGGAGCCTTATATTATACACCCAATTGCTGTAGCCATGATCTGTGTGGAAGAAATTGGCTTAGGGGTGAGAAGTACCATTTGCGCATTGTTACATGATACTGTTGAAGACACCGATATTTCTTTAGAAGATGTGGAATTGGAATTTGGTATTGAAATAGCCAAAATTGTAGATGGGCTTACTAAAATTTCCAATGTAATAGATACCAATACCAGCCAACAAGCAGAGAATTTTAAAAAGATCTTGCTTACCCTTACAGATGATCCCAGAGTGATATTAATCAAGCTGGCTGACCGTTTGCACAATATGCGCACCCTCGATCACATGAAGCGGGAGAAACAATTAAAGATTGCTTCCGAAACAGTTTGGGTATATGCTCCGCTCGCCCACCGGATGGGTTTATATAATATTAAAACAGAACTGGAAGATCTTTCCATGAAATACATGGAAGCAGATGCATATAAAGAAATTGCTAAAAAATTATCAGAAACAAAAAGAGAAAGAACCCGATACATCAATGAATTTATTCGACCAATCAAAGAGAAATTAATTGCAGGTAATTTTAATTTTGAAATCTATGGCCGCCCTAAAAGCATTCACTCCATTTGGAATAAAATAAAAAAGAAAGCGGTTTCATTTGAACAGGTATATGATCTTTTTGCCATTCGAGTTATTTTAAACTCCCCGCCAGAAAAAGAGAAAGAAGATTGTTGGAAAGTGTATTCCATGGTTACCGATGAATACAATCCATCTCCTGAGCGTTTGCGCGATTGGTTAAGCAACCCGAAAAGTAATGGGTACGAGGCTTTGCACACTACTGTGATGGGACCTCAGGGGAAATGGGTAGAGGTTCAGATCAGAACCAAACGAATGAATGAAATTGCGGAAAAAGGGTTGGCTGCACATTATAAGTATAAAGAAGAAAATAGCAACGAAGACCGCTTTGATAAATGGTTTGGCCAAATAAGAGAAGTCTTAAGCTCTCCAGATACCGATGGAGTAGATTTTTTACAAGATTTCAAGACTTCCTTTTTAGCAGAAGAAATTTATGTATACACCCCAAAAGGGGAAGTAAAAATGTTGCCTACAGGCAGCACGGCGCTTGATTTTGCATTTGCTATTCACTCAGCCATTGGAACCAAATGTATTGGCGCAAAAGTGCACCATAAATTAGTACCTATTGGGCATAAATTAAGAAGTGGCGACCAGATTGAAATTATTACCAGCAATAAGCAGAAACCTTCTGAAGACTGGCTGAACCTGGTTGTAACTGCCAAGGCTAAAAATAAAATCAAAGATTCTTTACGTGAAGAAAAAAGAGCCATTGCCGAAGATGGAAAATATACCCTTCAACGCAAACTGGAATCAATGGGGGCTGCCTATAGCCACTATAATATTGAAGAATTGGTTCAGTTTTACAAGCTCACTTCTTCTTTGGATTTACACTATCGAATTGCTACAAAATACATTGACCTAAGGGAATTAAAAGATTTTCATGTTTTAGGAGATAAATTAGAAATTCCTAGACCTAAAACATTGGCTGTAGAAACGCATACTGAAGTTCATGCAAAGCATCATTCAAAAAAAGATTCCGAACTGATCATTTTTGGCGAAAGCAGCGACAAAATCATGTATACGCTTGCCAAATGTTGCCATCCAATTCCTGGAGATGATGTTTTTGGTTTTGTGAGTACAGGAAAAGGATTAATCATTCATAGAACCACTTGCCCCAATGCTACCCAATTATTGGCCAATTATGGCCATCGGGTGGTGAAAACCAAATGGGCTAAAAACAAGGAAATTTCTTTCCTTACAGGATTAAAGATTATTGGAATGGATGATGTGGGCGTTATTAATAAAATAACTAATGTTATTAGTGGCGATTTGAAAATTAATATTGCAGGTCTTAGTATCGATTCCAGGGAAGGACTTTTTGAAGGCACAATCAAAGTCTTTGTGCACGATAAAGAAGAGCTTGAACTACTGGTAGAACGCCTGAAGTCATTAAATGGAATCCAAACGGTGGATCGCTTTGAAACGGAAAGCTAATTTCAAAGTAAATTATCTCATCATATGAGACTTATTCATTCTGCATCAAGCATTTGCTAATTACCGTCAAACTATTTTCGAATGAGGCATAAACAATGAAAGTTGTTTAAGTCCTGATTTATAGGGACTAGTTCTTTCATTGTGGCCGAATGAACAAAATAGTAGGTATTTAGCAGGAGCGAAGATTTGAATGAATAAGTTGAATAATTTTTGGGATAAATTAATTAGGCATTAGTACTACCAACCCCTATTTTTGCCCCTTAGAACTAACTATATGGTAGACGTTATTTTAGGATTACAATGGGGTGATGAAGGAAAGGGTAAAATTGTAGATTATTTCGCACCCAATTATGATATTGTAGCTCGATTTCAAGGTGGTCCAAACGCTGGACATACTTTATATGTTGAAGGCAAAAAAATGGTGTTACACCAAATCCCTTCTGGCATTTTTCACCAAAACAAAGTAAATATTATTGGCGGTGGAGTTGTATTGGATCCTGTAACCTTGAAGAGGGAATGTGATGCAGTGGCTGCTTATGGTATAGATGTAAAAAAGAATTTATTTATTTCTGAAAGAACCAATATTATTGTTCCAACACATCGTGCATTAGACAAGGCTTCTGAATTAGCTAAAGGTGAAAGTAAAATTGGCTCAACTTTAAAAGGAATTGGACCAGCCTATATGGATAAGACCGGCAGAAATGCTTTGAGGGTAGGCGATTTGCTGGATAAAAATTTTACTAGTCAATATATCAAGCTGAGATTAAAGCACCAGAAATTGCTTGATAATTTTCATTTTATAGAAGATATTTCTGCTTGGGAAGAAGAATTTTTTGAAGCTTTAGAGTTTTTAAAAACACTCAACGTAATTAATTGCGAATACTATATTAATAATGCTATTAAAGATGGCAAAAAAGTATTGGCAGAAGGGGCTCAGGGAAGTATGCTGGATATTGATTTTGGTACATTCCCATTTGTAACATCGTCCAATACTATTTCTGCAGGAGTTTGCACAGGCTTAGGTGTTTCACCAAAACAAATCAATGAAGTATTGGGGGTAACCAAAGCGTATTGCACTAGAGTTGGTAGTGGTCCATTTCCAACCGAATTAGAAGATGCAACTGGAGAAGAATTAAGAAAAATTGGCAGCGAATTTGGGGCTACTACTGGAAGACCAAGACGTTGTGGATGGATCGATTTAGTTGCTTTGAAATATACTTGTATGATCAACGGGGTTACCCAAGTAATCATGACAAAAGCTGACGTACTAGATTCTTTCAAAGAATTACAAATGTGTGTTGCTTATGGAATCAATGGCAAAGAAACCAGAGAAGTGCCATTCCAATTGTCGAGAGTTAAAATTAATCCTGTACTTGAAGCATTCAAAGGTTGGAATACAGATACAACTAAAATGAAAACGGCGAATGAATTACCTTTGGATATGAATAATTATATTGATTTTATTAATCATTATATTGGAGTTCCCGTTAAATTTGTATCAAATGGTCCTGGAAGAGACCAGATAGTTACATTGTAAATTATTGGCATTTTTTTTGATATTGAAAAAAATTTTTGGTTAATACATTTTTGCGAGTAAAATTTACGCAATAAATCTTATTAGAAATATGGCAGCGAAGTCTGATAAGGATAAAAAATCCTCTACACCCAAAGTGCCGGCAAAAAATGCCGAAGCAAAATCATCTCCTAAAAGCAAGAAAGAGCTTGACGATGATGATATTGATGATGACGATGAAGAAACAACTCCTGTAAAAAAGAGTAGTTCAAAATCGAGTTCTAAAAAATCAAATGACGACGACGAAGATGATGATGATGTTGAAGTAGATGATGAATGGGAAAAATCCGCTGAAGAAGAAGATAGCTGGGATCCTGACTTCGATGAATTTGACTTACCAAAAAGCAAAGGCAAAAAAGCTGTAGGCGGTAAGAAAAAAGAAGAGGAAGAAGAAGATTTTAAAGTGGACGACGATTTCAAAGAATTCGATCTGTTCAATGAAAAAGATGGTTTTGATGATGATGACGATGATTATTAAAACGCATATCTACAATTGAAAAGAAACATCGCTTGTTTTAATATAACAGGCAACTCAGTAATAAAAGAACAAATGCTGCATTGGGTAAACCGGTTCAGCATTTGTTCTTTTTTAGACAATCATCTTTACAGTTCTGTTCATCAACAAGCTGAATGTTTGGCTGCAGCAGGTTGCATACAATCATTTAAAGGTTTACATGCATTATTAGCCATTGATGCTTACTATTTGAATGAGCAAGATTGGCTTTTTGGCCATATCAATTATGGAAATGATGCAATAATTGGTTTTGAAACCATTCATTTTTTTCAACCAGAAACTGTACTGCGTTTAGAAAATAATCAATTGTTCATTGAAACTGTAACATCTTCTCCGAAAGATATATTGGATGAAATAATAGCCATTGAGATAATCGAACCAGCAATAACCCCATCTATTCAAGTTAAGCCTGTAATTACAAAGTCCGAATATATAGAGATCATTCAACAGCTTTTAAAACATATACATAGAGGTGATTGCTATGAGATCAATTTTTGTCAAACATTTTTTGCCAAGGAAGCGAATCTAGACCCAACTCAGGCTTATATCAACTTAACCAATATTTCTCCCAATCCATTTAGTTGCTTTTACAAACAAAATAATGCACATCTTTTATGTGCCAGCCCCGAAAGATACCTTCAAAAAAAAGGCAATCAGCTTATTTCGCAACCGATCAAAGGAACGAGTAAAAGAAATCTGACTGATCAAGAATCAGATGATGAATTAAAGAAACAATTACTTGCCAGCAATAAAGAGAGAAGCGAAAATGTAATGGTGGTAGATCTGGTTCGAAATGATTTGAGTAGAATTTGCAAAGAAGGAACCGTAGAAGTAGAAGAGCTATTTGGCATATATAGTTTTCCACAGGTTCATCAAATGATTTCTACAATCAAAGGTCAATTAAAGGAGCATACCTCTTTCTCATCCATTATTCAAGCCAGCTTTCCTATGGGAAGTATGACAGGTGCTCCTAAAAAAAGAGTAATGGAATTGATTGAACAATATGAAACTTCTTCAAGGGGTATTTTTTCAGGAGCGGTTGGTTACATTAATCCTTCAAAAGATTTCGACTTCAATGTAGTAATCCGAAGTTTACTCTATAATGCAGAAAATAAACTGCTAAGCTATTTAGTAGGTAGCGGAATAACTGCATATAGCAAGCCAGAAGAAGAATACGAGGAATGTATGCTAAAAGCAAAAGCAATGAACCAAATTTTAGGCAACTGATTCGTTCTTCATTTCTATAAATTGTAAAATTTCTTCCCTTCCTTGTTTTTTTTCTGCACTGGTTATAAAATGTTGAGGAAGAAATTGCCAGGTTTCTCTAAGTATATCAAAAAATGCTTTGATATTATTGGCAACAACAGCTGGCTTTTCTTTGTCCGTTTTAGTAAATACCAATGAAAATGGAACTTCCCAGAAATCCAAATTCCCAATAAATTCTAAATCTAATTTTTGCGGTTTGTGTCTGCTATCTATCAAAACAAAAACATGCGTAAGGTTGGTTCTTTTACGCAAATAGTTTTCTATCATTTGCTCCCATCTTCTCCTACTCGACTGAGCCACTTTGGCAAATCCGTAGCCTGGCAAATCAACTAGATACCATTTTTTAGGTTCTCGGCTGTTTTTGATTGAACTCTCAATTTCAAAATGATTGATCAACTGCGTTTTACCAGGCGCAGAAGATGTTTTTGCTAATTTGCTTTGCAAACAAATCATATTGATCAATGAAGATTTACCCACATTACTTCTTCCTATAAATGCATACTCTGGACGATCCGCTTTTGGACACATTGCATAATCAGCATTTGAAATCAGGTAGGTTGCTTTCTTAATCTCCATACTGCAAATTAAACAAAAGCGACCACAGGTTAGGATTCCTATGGTCGCAAATCAATAAAAAGACAAAATAGATTAAAATGTTGCCCTTAAAGTGAGTGAAATGTTTCTTCCAGGTGCAGAAATACCACTTGCGAAATAGCGATAATTTTTATCTGATAGATTTTCCAACAACATTTGTGCCGCCAAGTTCTTGCCTAAATTAGTACCTAATCGAATGTTTAAGGTTGTCCATGAAGGCATTCCGTCTGGGGTTGCATATTGTTGATTATCCTCACCATTGGGGTTATAATCAGCAATTCTCTTCCAACCATTAAACAATACAAAGAACTCAGCATTCCAGGAAGATGCTTGATGCTTCAATGCAAAACGCCCATATACAGGTGGTATATGATCCAGAGGAACAGTTTTGCTGTTTTGATCAGTATAAGTTCCTTTAGTATAGGTTACAACTCCGTCAACAGAAGTTCCTTTTAAAATGGTATAGGCTGCATTTACACTAAAGCCATACACATTTGCTTTTGCCTTGTTTTGCATGGCAAAAACACCGCTTTTTACGCCGCTAAATAAAATACTGTCTTGACCATTGAACTGAAATTTATCGAGCACTAATGCGTTATCAAATAAAGTATAAAAAATGGCTGCTCCATATGTCAACTTTTTACCGTACTTATTTAAATTGACTTCTGCATTATAAGTATATTCTGGTTTAACATTAGTGTTGGGTACAACTACAATACCTGTTCTAGAATCAAACACTTTAGAGAGATCATCTACATTGGGAGATCTAAAACCACTGCTTAAGAGAAAAGCCAATCTTAAATTTTTTGGGCTTGCATATACCAATCCGAGATTTCCAGTAATTGCTTTATTACTTTGTGTTGCTCTTGTGAAAGGAAATTTAGTTAAAGCTGTATCTACAAAGCGTGCATCCATTTTTACTAAATTAAATCTCAGTCCATCATTAAATGTCCATTGATCGATAATTTTATAAGTATGCTGTGCATATAAAGCATGTGTAGACATAGTGGTTGGACCATCTGCATATCTGGTGGTTATTCTGGATTTAGCACCAGATACAATATTCAATCTTTCAGCTGTAGAACGAACAAAATTGGTATAGCTTTCAACGCCAATATGCAATTCATTTTTTCCACTATAATGTTTTGCATCAAAATTGAATCCGAAAACATTTACTCTCTCCCACCGATAATCTTTATTAGCGCTTTGGAATCTTCTTTGTATTCGACTTTCTTCAACATCCTGATAACTTGCTGTAAATTTCAGATCTTGAAAAAAACCATTTTGTTCTTTCGCAGTAAAATGATAAGCAACCAAATTTCTAATCTGAGGTCCATAATACCATTCAGCAAAAACAGGTACATTGGTGGTAGACTTTTCCGTTAATCGATCATATCTTGGTATATCATTGGTATTGGAAAATTGCATATTTAACACATGCTGAATTTTGGCTGATGGAGCAAAAAGAAATTTTTGAGTTACATCAATTTGCTTGTATGCAGAAGGGGATTGTTTATTAGGGTCGGGATTTACAGTAGCAACATCTGTATTGCCAACTCTTTGAACAATAAAATCTTGTTTACCAAAATTTGGATATTCATCTCTTCTATTATTTCC
This sequence comes from Sphingobacteriia bacterium, assembly GCA_004294465.1. GTDB lineage: Bacteria > Bacteroidota > Bacteroidia > Chitinophagales > Chitinophagaceae > Sediminibacterium. The sequence goes on from REAV01000074.1 coordinate 16,085, forward strand.
TTGAACCATATCTCCGAAAGACCCATAGGTTACGGAAGTTAATGAAGCCCATTGTTTACCTCCCACATTCAAACTAAAGTTTCCTCTATTTTCATCAATTGCACTTGTATATCTCAGTGTAGCTGAACCGGTAAACTTGGTTTTCCCATTACTTGATAAAACTGGATTTTTAGTATACATATTTACAACACCCCCTAATGCATCACTTCCGTACAAGGTAGAAGATGGTCCATATAACACTTCAACTCTATCCAAAACCATATTATCAATGGTGATGATATTTTGCAAATGACCAGCACGATAAATAGCATTGTTTAAGCGAACACCATCCACCATCAATAATATTCTGCTTGCTTCAAACCCTCTTATTACTGGACTTCCTCCACCTTGTTGGCTTTTTTGAACAAAAAGTTTACCGGAATTGGTAAGCACGTCTGAGGTATTGGCTAGAAAATTCAATTGCTCTTTAGTTTTAATGACATCAACCGATTGAGCAATTCTTTTGTACTTTTCTGGAAATTTATTGGCATTCACTATTACTTCATTCAAAGAAGTAGGATTTGATAAAGTATCTGATTGTGTTTGATTTTGAGCATTACTATAGTTAAAACATAGCATGCCAATTAATACAGGTATTAACTGTTTAGTCATACAATTATTTTTAGTTTTTATGGAATAGAAAAACTCCATTGATAAGAGTAAAAAATCAATAACTAACTAAACAAATAACTTGGGAGGAGGAATGTATTTCTTTATTGAACGCGTATAAATTGCTTGCTTAAAATTGAAGAAAGAATGATTGGTTAATTCAACATAATGAAAATAAATAGCTTGTGTTTGTATGCATGTTGGAGATTGTAAGGAAATGATTTTTGCCAAAAGCATTAATGTTGGATGTTTGCTATTGAGCATCCTATCCACTTGCTCGTTAAGCTCGGTCTCTTTCTCATCAAAAATTCCTTTAAAACAGATATATCCATCTTTGGATTGGCCTTGTGATTTTATATCAAAAAGCTTCCCATTGACCCACAATTCACGCCCATCTTCTTCCCAGATCAATTCGGATTCTTTTAATGTAATTTCTTGAAGTTGAGTTTGTTCTAATAAAGTTGCGGTTTCGTAACGAATGATTGTTCTTTTAGTTTGAACAACTAATAAAAGAACTGATGGTATCATCAGTATACCAAAAAGAAAAAAAATGCTGTATTTTTTTGTGCGATCCAATATTTACTTCTTTTTTTTAATTACTAAACTATCTGCCGGATATTTTGCTTTTATGGAATCTCTTACTGCATTTGCCCAATCGTATAACAATTCCTTTTCTCTGGGAGAAAGAATCGCATTTTTATGGATGATTGTATAGGATTCTAAAGGCATTTCTCCATCTTTTACTTCTTCCATACATTCTTCTAACTTTTTATATTGTTTTGCAATTCTATAAGATGCAAATTCATTTAAGTTGAAATGTTTTTTGCCATCTTTTACATGATCGTTTAACCACCATGCTACTGGCTGAATATTTGCATACCATGGATAATTGGTATTATTCGAATGACAATCATTACAAGCTTTTGTAAAAATCTGTTGCACACTGTCTGAAACGGGATAAATGGTTGAAATGTCGTTTGCTTTATTATTTGAATCGTTTTTAGCAGGTCTAAAAGCTTGTAATAGCAAAAAGGCAACAAACAATACTAGGCCCAGTTTTTTAATCATTTTCATGAATTATTGTTTAGTCTTCGGTTAAAATATTTCCTTTCATTTCAGGTGGAATTGCAAGTCCCATCATGTGTAAAATGGTTGGCGCAATATCTCCTAATTTACCACTTTTTAATTTTCCCTTCCAATGATTATCTATAAAAAAGAAAGGAACAAGGTTCAACGTATGCGCTGTATTGGGAGAACCATCATCGTTGATCATAAAATCTGCATTGCCATGATCGGCAGTTAAGAAAATAGTATACTCGTGTTTAAGTGCTTCTGTTACCAATTGTCTGACGCAATCATCAACTGTTTCAGCAGCTTTAATGGCAGCAGAAAATACACCAGTATGACCAACCATATCAGTGTTCGCAAAATTCAAGCAAATAAAGTCGGCAGTTTCGCCAATTATTTCGGGTAATAGTTTTGCTGTAATTTCTCTTGCACTCATTTCGGGTTGCAAATCGTAAGTGGCTACTTTTGGAGAAGGAACCATTATTCGGCTTTCACCGGCAAAGGGCTCTTCTCTTCCACCACTAAAAAAGAACGAGACATGCGGATACTTTTCGGTTTCGGCAATTCGAATTTGCTTTTTTCCATTATTGGCTAACACTTCCCCTAATGTGTTATTTAAATTATCATTTTCAAAGATGACCGAAACATGCTTGAATTTATGGTCATACAAGGTCATGGTAGTATAATTCAAATCCAGTTTTTTCATTTGAAACTCCGGAAAATCGGATTGAGTAAGTACTTCTGAAATTTCTCTGCAACGATCTGTCCTGAAATTAAAACAAATAGCTACATCTCCATCTTGGATTGTAGCGAGAGGGGTTCCATCTTCTTTTACAATAACTGTAGGCAAAATGAATTCATCGGTTTTCCCTTCGTCATAAGAAGCTTTTATTGCAGCTGACGCATCACTGGCTTTTTGCCCTTCACCCTTCACCATGCAATCATAAGCTAATTTCACCCGCTCCCATCTTTTATCTCTATCCATGGCATAATACCTTCCATTTACTGAAGCAATTTTACCAGTTGTTGTTTTCATGTGTTGTTCTACTGATTCAACAAAGCCCAATCCGCTTTTTGGGTCTGTATCTCTTCCATCAGTAAATGCATGTAAATACACTTCAGACAAACCTTTGTTTTTACAAATGGATAAAATGGCTTTCAAATGACTGGTATGAGAATGAACACCACCATCACTTACCAAACCCAGTAGATGTAATTTTTTATGATTGTTTTTTGCAAAGTGAATGGCATTTAATAATTGTTCATTTTGGGCGAATTCCCCTGTTTTGATTGCTACATTGATTCTTTGTAATTCCTGGTAAACAATTCTACCCGCTCCAATATTCAGGTGTCCAACTTCGCTATTGCCCATTTGTCCTTCCGGCAAACCAACATCTTCACCGCAGGTAATTAAAGTAGCATTTGGATATTGATTGTATAATGAACTTACAAATGGCACATTTGCATGTTGAATAGCATCTGCTGACTTGATTTTTCCAAGTCCCCATCCATCCATTATGATTAATATTACTTTTTTACTCATGGTTTTTCTGTGAAGGTTAAAAAAATTGATGTTTTAATGTACTTTTATCATTATTGGCTAATTATTCAAATTTGGCATGTTTTTCGCAACATATCAAACGAAACCTTTTATTATGCAAAAATTCTTATTCTTGTTTCTATTTGTAGCGTTTAGCTCTAGTGTTTTTGCGCAAACAGAAACCGACCCAATCGTTCAAGCATTTAAAACGGCAAATATTGACAATATATCAGCTCATTTCGATGAATTTATCGACCTCAAATTGCTTGATAAAGAGGAAGTAAAAAATATGAGCAAAAATCAGGCTTCAATTGCTTTAAAAGCTTTTTATACCGAAAATGGCATAAAAGGTTTCGAAAAAGTATCAGATGGCGGAAAAGGAACATTGATTTATCTGATCGGAAAACTCACCACCGGAAATAAAAGCTTTAATGTTACCATACAAATGAAGCAGAAAAACGGCAAACCTGAAATCATCACTATTCGGATTAGTTAATGAAATTCAACGAAGCTTTACCAATTTTAGTTGATGCTGCTATTAAAGAAGATGTAGGGGAAGGAGATCATTCTACACTCAGCTGTATTCCCATTACTCAACAAGGTAAAGCCATTTTAAAAATTAAGGAAGAGGGGATTATCGCAGGGATTGAAGTAGCAGGCATGATTTTCAATCAACTTGAACCAGGCAGCATATTCACTCCTTTCAAAAAAGATGGTGATCTGATGCAAAATGGTGAAATTGCTTTTGAAATAGCTTCATCAGTACATACTATATTAAAGGGTGAAAGATTGGTGTTGAACTGTATGCAACGGATGAGTGGAATTGCATCACTTGCAAAAAAATATACAGAGAAACTAAAAGGCTATCGAACAAAATTATTAGATACCAGAAAAACGACTCCCAATTTCCGTTTATTGGAAAAAGAAGCCGTGAGAATTGGGGGTGGAATCAATCATCGATTTGGATTATATGATATGATTATGCTCAAAGACAATCATATAGACTATTGTGGTGGAATAGTAAAAGCCATTCAAAAAGCCCATCAATATTCCCAAACTCTCCCTGCACCACTAAAAATAGAAGTTGAAACAAGATCAATTAAAGATGTAGAATTGGTTTGTGAACATGCCAAAGGGATGGTTTTCAGAATTATGCTCGATAACTTTTCTCCCAATCAGATCAGTCAAGCATTAACAATCATTAATGGTTCATTCGAAACCGAAGCCAGTGGTGGAATTAATTTAGAGAATATTCAAGCTTATGCTGCAACAGGTGTTGACTATGTTAGTGTTGGCGGACTTATCCACCAGGCAAGAAGCTTGGATTTAAGTTTAAAAGCAGAGTTAAGCCGATAATTATTCAAAATCTACAGCGATGAGTAAAAAAAATAAAGCCGATTTACAGGGATTCGTATATAGCACCGACCCAAATTTTCAATTCAAAGATGAAAATGAAGACATCATAGAAACTGCTAAACCAGCAGATCAACGACTTTTGATTCAGCTAGATAGAAAACAGCGGGGAGGAAAAACGGTAACTTTAATTACAGGTTTTTTAGGTACTGTTTCGGATCTGGAATTATTAGCTAAAAATTTGAGGAATTTTTGTGGAACTGGAGGCAGTGCAAAAGATGGCGAAGCGATTGTTCAGGGAGACCAAAGAGATAAAGTGTTGCAATGGCTGATTAAAAATGGTTTCACTCAATCGAAAAAAAAATAAAAAATTATTTATTTCTTCATAAAAAATTTTTGAATTAAATGCGGTTATTAAAAATAATATTCTAACTTACTTTTTTTCTCAACTTTAACACACAAACTAATACCATCATGGCAAAATCTAAAAAGAAAGCAGCAAAAAAAGCAGTCGCTAAAAAACCTGCTGCTAAAAAAACAGCACCTAAAAAAGCAGCTCCTAAAAAGAAAGTAGCCGCTAAAAAACCTGCAGCTAAAAAGGCAGCCCCAAAGAAAGCAGCAAAAAAAGCAGCTCCTAAAAAGAAAGTAGCCGCTAAAAAACCTGCAGCTAAAAAAGCAGCCCCAAAGAAAGCAGTAAAAAAAGCAGCTCCTAAAAAGAA
>REAV01000091.1 GCA_004294465.1 Sphingobacteriia bacterium
ACCAATCCCAGCCATACTCAGTATCAGAAGCACTATGAATACCAACGAATCCTTTGCCCGATTGAATGAATCTTTCCAATACTTTTTGCTGCGCTGAATCAAAAATATCTCCAGTAGTGTTTAAAAAAATAACTACTTTAAATTGTTCCAGGTTTTTATCGGTAAATGATTTAGGATCTTCGAATAATACTACATCAAAAAAGTTTTTTACCCCTAATTGTTGAATGGCTAATACGCCTGAGTGCAATGACTCATGATGCCAGCCATTGGTAGTTGTTACCAATAATGCTTTAAATTGTTTTGTTTGTGCTGAAGTGTAGTTGAGGCAGAGGAATAAAGCGATGATATTGAGGGATAAATGTTTTTTATTCATTGGGAGTGTTTAGGGTACTAAGATAAATTTTTTTGGATAGCTAATGATGTATTAAAAGATTCACGTCGCTATGCTCCGTTCATTAGGATTAGCTCACTTCCCTTCGTTTCGTTCGCTGATCCTAAAAGGGTGGGTACTAAAACAAAATGAGCCTGAGGGCTTCGCCCTCTTTGTTTTTTTGTTTACTCGTTTATGAGCGTAAACGCTCAACACTCGCGCACAAAAAAACCCTGGCTTTCGCCAAGGCTCATTTTGTTTTGTCGGGAAGACAGGATTCGAACCTGCGACCCCCTGGTCCCAAACCAGGTGCGCTACCGGCCTGCGCTACTTCCCGAGACTTTTAAAAAAACTATTCCGAGCTAAATTTCCCGCCGGAGAAAAATTTAAAAAACAGTTTTCGCGGTGAGGGAGGGATTCGAACCCTCGGTACAGTTTAACCCGTACGGCAGTTTAGCAAACTACTGGTTTGAGCCGCTCACCCACCTCACCGTCCTTGCTCTTTTCAGAGAGGGCTGCAAAAATATGTTTCCGTGGGGTAACTGCCAAAAATTGATTGAAAAAAGCCTAAAATAAAACTCCCCAACTATCAAGTTGAGGAGTTATAGATGATTTTTATGCAGATTGAAATTAAAATCAACCAATTACATAGCTGCCAGTTGTACTTTTTGGGTTAATTCCATCACGTTTTCGCGGAAAATAGAATCAGTATCCATTAAATCCTTCACGGTTTGACAAGAATGGATCACCGTGGTATGATCTCTTCCTCCAAAATGTTCTCCAATTGTTTTTAAAGAGTTTTTGGTGAAGGCTTTTGCTAAATACATGGTTATTTGACGAGCTTGAACAATTTCTCTTTTTCTGGTCTTGTGGAGTAATTTTTCGTAAGGAACATCAAAATACTCACAAACCATTTTTTGAATAGCATCGATGGTAATTTCTTTGCTACTTGTTTTAACAAAATTGCGCAATACTTTTTTAGCTAATTCTACATCAATTTCTTTTTTGTTTAAAGAAGATTGAGCCAATAAAGAAATCAATGCACCTTCCAATTCACGCACATTGGTATTGATATTATATGCCACATACTTTACTACTTCCTTTGGCATATCTAAACCATCGTTCTTCATTTTCTTTTCCAGAATTTCAATTCTGGTATCGTAATCTGGCACTTGCAAATCTGCACTCAATCCCCAACGGAATCTGCTCAACAAACGCTCCTGCATTCCATCTAAATCTTTAGGTGGTTTATCAGAAGTTAATACCAATTGTTTACCGCTTTGGTGCAAATGATTGAAGATGGCAAAAAATGCGTCCTGACTTTTTTCTGCTCTGCTGAAAAATTGTACATCATCAATAATCAACACATCAATCAACTGATAGAAATGTATAAAATCATTGATCGCATTATTTCTACTATGGTCTTGAAATTGATTAATAAATTTTTCACTACTCACATATAAAACCACTTTTGAAGGATGTAATCTTTTTACTTCGTTACCAATCCCTTGTGCTAAATGGGTTTTACCTAAACCAACGCCACCATAGATTACCAAAGGATTGAAGGAATTGGCTCCTGGCTTTTCAGCCACTGTTTTACCCGCTCTTCTTGCTACTCTATTACAATCTCCTTCAATGAATGAATCGAAAGTATACATATGATTCAACTGAGGATCTATCTGCATTTTTTTCAACCCTGGAATAACAAAAGGATTCTTCACTGGATTATCAATCACCAATGGAAAATTCATTTCGTTGTTATTGAAAGATTTTGGTCCGCGTGCAGGAAGGTCCATTGAACCATTGCGATTATTTGAGTTACCACTATCAACCATGATGCGGTATTCCAGTCTCGCGTCTTTGCTTAATTCGCGTTTTAATGTTTTTGCTAATAATGTTACATAATGCTCTTCGAGGTACTCGTAGAAGAATTGGCTTGGCACTTGTATCATCAACACATTGCCTTTTAATTCTACGGGAGTAATCGGTTCAAACCAAGTTTTAAAATGTTGCCACTCTACAATATCCTTGATGATTTTTAAACAATTTGTCCAAACAATTTCAGCAGTCTTAGCCATATCAAAAAATGAGCAATTTTATATAAATCAGTTTTCTTTTTCTCTGTTGTTCAAGGTATCCTATTTTTTCCACATGTTGAAAACTTTATGGAAAAAATTTAGGGCTGCGAATATGTACACTTTTTGTTGAAAAAAAAATTTTTTTATTCGCTTGTTTATCTCGTCACAACCACAGTATGGGCTTTTGAAAGATTTTTCCGATTATTTCCCGAAAAAATATAATCTAATCGCCCTAATTGGATGCCTCCCCAGCCTACTTGGTTCACCAAAACGTCTCCTCCTTTTTTATTTTTATATTTTCTTGGCTGCTCAAAGAAGCGGTGCGTATGTCCGCCAATGATCAAATCAATGTCATAACACTCTTTGGCTAGTATTTCGTCACTTACTTTATTCTCTTCGTATTTATCCCCCAAATGAGACAAACAGATGATAAAATCGCATTTTTCCTGATGCAAAAGCGCTGCTGTTGTATTAGCCGATTCTATAGGATTCTTATAGACTGTTTTGCCATATAAATTTTCTGGCACTAAGCCGTCCAATTCTATCCCAACTCCTAATATGCCTATTTTTTGATTGCCTTTTCGAATAGTGACATAAGGCTTGTATTTGAATTCCATAGCTGTTCCTGAAAAATCGTAATTACAGATCACTACTGGAAAACTGGCATGCTGTAATTGATTGGCAAAATTTTCCAATCCTGCATCAAAATCATGATTTCCCATCGTAACAGCATCATAGCCCATTTTACTCATCGCTTTTATCTCTGGTTCACCTTTGTATACATTAAAATAGGGGGTTCCTTGAAAAATATCTCCTGCATCCAACAACAAGACCTGTTCTGCTTGATTTCTAATCTGATTAATCAGACCTGACCTTGCTGCCACTCCGCCTAAGCCCTGGTTTCTACTCCCGTCCATGGGAAAAGGATCTAATCTACTATGGACATCATTGGTGTGTAAAATGGTTAATGGATATTGAGCAGGAATTGCTGCATTCACCAAAGGAGCAGTCAATACCGCCCCAGCTGTTAAGGCAGTATTTTGGATGAAATTTCTTCTATTCATTGGATAAGGTTACTCTGTTTTCAATTTTCCCTTCTATAGGCTTTCCGGCCTTCGTAAATTCACTGATATAATCAATCAATGCATCTCTCAATAAATACCCCCTGTTTTGAAACGGAATGGCCTTTAACATAGCAGCATTACTTCTGCTATTGTTATCAATACAAATTACTTCGTAGTTGTTTTCAACTAAATCTACAATGGTGTGGCTGCCACTGCGGAAATAGGCCAGCCACCATCAGCAGCAATTAATTGAATAAATTGTTCCAACACCGTTCCTTTCATTTCCTGCACTACCAATAAATTATCGAAAGGCATGAGCTCATAAACATTTCCGATGGTGATATTACCTTTATTTATGGGCGCTCTAATTCCACCTTGATTCATAAAAGCAATATCAATGGGTTGATTGTATTGTTTTGAAGCCATTTGCTGCATACAATCTGCCATAAAATTACCCAACCCACTTTCCGGTAACTTCTTAAAAAGACTGGTATTGGAGAATCCAATTATTTTGCCCATTGTAAGATTAACATCTTTTGCATAAGGCTGTATTAAATTAGTCAAAGCAGTGTCGGTTGTGTTTGCTCCATTAACCGAATATCCTTGATAAGAAAGAGATAGGGGCAAATTAGGTGTGCTACAAGCAACTAAAGTACTTGTGAAAAAAATGACAAAAATCCGTTGAAACATATTTATCAATTGTGCTGAGAGAAAGGTACAAAAATAGACAGAAATAAACCTATTTTTACCAACTAATAAATTTACCCATCATGAGTTATGAAATAATCGGAAAGCTAGTTGCTAAGTTTGATATTGTACAAAGAACGGAGACTTTTAAAACAAGAGAATTTGTTATTGAGAAAACCGATGACATCAATGGAAGAACCATTACCAATTATGTTAAATTTCAATGTGTGCAAGACAAAACAGCTATGCCCGACCGATTTAATTTAAATGACGAAGTGAAAGTGTTGTTCAATATCAAGGGCACTAAATGGAATAAAGACGGCAAGGACAATTATATCACTAATCTTGATGCTTGGAGAATGGAAACCTTAAAGTTGTCTGGTGATGGAGATATGCCGCCATCTTCTAATTACAACGATATCCCTCCTGCTTCAGATGTGGTAGATGATTTGCCATTCTAAAATTGTCTATTTAAAAAGCTCGCTTTTTAGGATAAACCCCTAACAGTATGCAAAAAGATATTACTCTAAAATTAAAACCCGAAGAAGCTGCGTCTGATTCGATAATTCTTTCCTACATAGCCAGTAGTGCAGGGATTAATATTGATACTATCAATGGATTTCTTATAGCAAAAAAATCAATTGATGCCCGTAGCAAACAGGCTTGGGTAAATTTATCTCTAAAGGCCTTTATCAATGAGCCTTTTATTGCCAGAGCAAGGAAATTTTTTAATTATCCCTCTGTTCAATCTGCTGCTAAAAAAGTAATTATTGTTGGAGCAGGTCCAGCAGGGCTTTTTGCCGCACTCGAACTCATTGAATTGGGTATTCAACCCATCATTATTGAAAGGGGTAAAGATGTTAAAGCCCGTAGAAGAGATTTAGCAAAACTGAATAAAGAAGGAATTGTAAACCCCGAAAGCAATTATTGTTTTGGTGAAGGTGGAGCCGGCACTTATAGTGATGGCAAATTGTATACTAGAAGTAGTAAGAGAGGAAGTATAGAAAAAGTATTACAGATTTTTTATCAATTTGGGGCTGATGAAAATGTGTTGTACCAATCACATCCACATATTGGCACTAATAAATTACCTCAGATCATTACCGCTATCAGACAACAAATTATTGAATGTGGTGGAATCATTCATTTCGAAAAAAAGTTAGTAGATATTCAATACAATGGAAATTTAATTCAATCCATTACAACAGGAGATGGAGACCAGTTAAAAGCAGACGCCTACATTTTAGCAACAGGACATTCGGCCAGAGATATTTTTAAATTACTCGATCAAAAAAATATTTTAATCGAAGCAAAACCTTTTGCATTGGGTGTTCGCATAGAACATCCACAACAAATTATTGATTCAGTTCAATATCATTCACCCAAACGAAATGAATTTTTACCGCCTGCTTCATATAGCTTAGTGGAGCAAGTAAATGGCAGGGGAGTATTTAGTTTTTGCATGTGTCCTGGAGGAATCATTGCACCTGCTGCTACTAATCCAGGAGAATTGGTGGTTAATGGGTGGAGCCCAAGCAAAAGAAATAATTCATTTGCCAATAGCGGCATGGTAGTACAGGTTAGCCAAGAAGATGCGTTGAATTATTTCAAACAAAACCCTACATCATATCCGCACCACTCTACTCAACAATTTGATACAAAATCGCCTTTATTATTGATGCATTTTCAACAGGCAATAGAACAAAAAGCATTTGTTGCTGGCGGAGGAAATCTAGCTGCTCCAGCACAGAGAATGGCAGATTTTTGTAATAATAAACAATCCATTAATTTACCAAATTGCAGCTATAATCCCGGCTTACATGCTACTCCTTTAAATGAAGTATTGCCGGCATTTATTTACACAAGTTTGCAAGGTGGATTCAATCATTTTGGAAAAAAAATGCGTGGATTTTTTACCAATGAAGCCGTGGTAGTAGCAACAGAAAGCAGAACATCTTCTCCAGTGAGAATACCAAGAGATCCCGAAAGATTATCGCATCCTCAATTAATGAATTTATTCCCTTGTGCTGAAGGCGCTGGCTATGCAGGTGGTATTGTAAGTGCTGCAATGGATGGGCAGAAAGTAGCAATAAGTATTAGTCAACAATTATAAATCTATTCAACTTCTTTTACAGCTTCTTTTTTGGCAATCAGTTTATTAGAATTTAATAATTGATTTTGTTGAAAGAGTTGCAATTCATTGGCAAAGGAAGACTGCTTTTCGGTCGAATTATTTACCAGTCCTGAAAGATCTGGTTTTCCCGCATCAACCCAAGCGGTGTACCAAAAATCGGCAATCAAAGAAGAAGAAACCAATAATTGATTATTGATACTATTTTTTAGTGAAGCGGCATAGGCTTTAGCAAAAGCAGTAGTATAGCTTTTTACTTCCTTTCCTCTTCTTACTTGCACTCGATATTTTTCTGCCTCAGTGAATTGAAGTGTAACTTCTTTTTCTTTTAACAACATTTCAGGCAATAATTGATTGGCTTTTCTAATTGCTTTCCAAATTGCCAAAGATGGTTTTTTTAAATAAGTAGCTTTATGACTGGTAAACAAATTATAATTGCTGATTTCTAATTCAGGTATCATAGATTCCCACAAACTATGTAAGCCTTTTTGATCCGTCAATTGTCCATCATAATTCAATGTAGTGTGTAATGGCACATTTGCATCTCCTATATAATGTCCTAAATCTGCAGCATAATAAATGATACTGTCTTTATTTCTCTTTTTGAAAGCCTCCACTAATTTTTCTTTAGTAAAAATAACCTGATAAGGTACATACCCGTATTTTATCAAACTATCTTTTGTATAAATTTTTGTAGCAGCCTCCCATTCTAAAGGCATACGATGAATGGCATCATTGCCATATGCTTCAATATCAATAAAATGTTTGGTAGCTTCTGTACTATCCGTATTTCTTCTTGTATCTGGTCTTCCAGCATCTGCCACTAATTTTTCTATATTGTCGTGATAGAAAGGAGCAATAGGTGACGGTAATTGATATACAGCTAATTGATGTATTGTTTTGTGTACTAGAAAACCCCAGCTACTTAATCCAATAACGGAAATCGTTAAAATACTTAACCCAAACCATTTTTTAAAACCCGACATTATTTAATATTTAGGTACTATGAAGTAAAATCACCAAATTCGATTTAGAATTTTGTAATATTTTGAGCAAGAGTACTACAAACAATCTGATCTTTCATCATTATAACAATATTTTAATATGAATAACATCCTGGAATTAGAACACCTTAAAAAATATTATGCTACTCAAAAAGCAGTGGACGATATTAGTTTTTCCATTGAGAAAGGAAGCATCTTCGGTTTATTAGGACCAAACGGTGCTGGTAAAACAACCCTTTTAAGAATGATTACCGGCATCTTTTATCCGGATAGCGGCAATATTCAATTTGATGGAAGAACTTTCGACCCTTCTGAGGATATCATAAAGATTGGTTATATGCCCGAAGAGAGAGGGTTGTATAAAAAAATGAAAATTGGTGACCAGGCAATGTATTTAGCTCAGTTGAAAGGATTGAGCAAAGCAGAAGCCATGGAGAAAATCAAGTTTTGGTTCAAGCGGTTAGAAATGGAAACATGGTGGAATAAAAAAGTAGAAGACCTGAGTAAAGGTATGAGCCAGAAATTACAATTTGTAACCACCGTATTACATGAGCCAAAATTAATTATTCTAGATGAACCATTCAGTGGGCTTGATCCAGTGAATGCCAATCTGATTAAAGATGAAATTTATGGTTTAGCCAAGAGAGGAAGCACCGTTATTTTCAGTACCCATCGTATGGAGCAAGTAGAAGAAATTTGCGACCATATTGTTTTAGTAAATCTGGGCAAAAAAGTACTGGATGGCACTGTACAAGATGTAAAACAACAATTCAAAGAAAACAAATTCAGTATTCAATTAACCGCTGCACCTTCAATGGTTGATGCAGCTGCATTCATCATTGACGAACGGAAGGACAATGAATTGATTGTAAAAATAAACGAGGGCTATAAAAGCAATGATGTACTGAATTATTTTTTACAAGCCAATTATACCATTGAGTCTTTTAGAGAAATATT
>REAV01000225.1 GCA_004294465.1 Sphingobacteriia bacterium
AATCATTAGAAAAGCATTGGCATTGGGCGGAGATGAAGCCATTCGTATTAATACAGATAGCAGTGATAGTTATTATATAGCAGCACAAATTGCCACTATAGCTAAAGAAGGTGGATATGATATTATTTTCACCGGAAAAGAAACCATCGATTACAATGGTTCTTCTATCGGAGGAATGATTGCTGAATTGACCGATGCACCTTATATTTCATTGGCTACTAAATTTGAATTGGCAGGAACTACTGCAACTGTTACTAGAGAAATTGAAGGTGGTGAAGAAGAATCAGCAGTTGAATTACCTGTTGTTGTAAGTTGTCAAAAAGGGGTTGCTGAGCAAAGAATTCCTAACATGCGTGGAATTATGGCTGCAAGAACAAAACCATTGAAAGTGGTTGAGCCTGCTGCAATTGACGCACTTACTTCAATCGTAAGTTTTGAATTACCTCCAGCTAAAGCAGGGGTGAAATTGGTTGACGCAGATAATGTGGCAGAATTGGTTCGTTTATTGCATGAAGAAGCCAAAGCCATTTAAACCGATTAATGAATTTTTCAAAAAGTGTATCTCATATCTCTTATCTTATAATTCTTAACTCATTTATATGTCAGTTTTAATATTCATCGATCACTCAGACGGTCACGTAAAAAAATCATCTTTAGAAGCACTTACTTATGGAGCAGACCTTGCAAAACAATTAGGTACTTCTGCAGCAGGTATTGTGCTTGGAACTGTAACAGATGATTTATCTGCTTTAGGAAAATATGGTGTATCAACCATACATCAGGTTGCCAACGATTCATTGAATAATGTTGACGCTCAGTTGTATGCTAAAGTGTTGTCTGAAGCCGTAACTACTAGCGGAGCAACTGTGCTTGTTTTCTCACATAACCAAACAGGAAAAGCCGTTTCTGCAAGAACTGCAGCAAGATTAAAAGCGGGCATTGTAACTGGTGCATGTGCTTTACCTGATACCAGCAATGGATTCACCGTAAAGAAAACCGTTTTCTCTGGAAAAGCTTTTGCTAATATCAGCATCAATTCTCCAATAAAAGTAATTTCTTTAAATCCGAATGGATATAAGACTGTAGCTGGAGATGGTACTGCAACTGTTAGTCCTTTGGCAATTAATGTAGATGCTTCTAAAATAAAAGTAACTGCTGTAAATAAAATTGTAGGAGAAATTCCATTGAC
>REAV01000075.1 GCA_004294465.1 Sphingobacteriia bacterium
GCACTTAAAAATCAATTCATAATTTTAAGTGTTACTTATCAATTAAGAAAAGAACCCATCTTTAATACGAGGTATGGTGCAATTGATCAAGAATTAGCCGCTATGAAAATTAGCGACCTTTCTATCAAAGCCATTTCAGATGCGGTCATCAATATCAGAAGCAGCAAATTACCAGATCCAAAAAAAATAGGCAATGCAGGAAGTTTTTTCAAGAATCCTGTAATACCAACCAATCAATTTGATCTGCTCAAAAAATCCTTCCCTGAATTGCCAGGATTTAGCAATGATGAAGCAATGAAAGTGCCTGCAGGTTGGTTAATTGAGCAATGTGGATGGAAAGGCTTTAGAAATGGCGATGCAGGATGCTACGATAAACAAGCATTGGTATTGGTTAATTACGGAAAAGCATCAGGTGCAGAAATTTATGAACTGTCTTCAAAAATCATCCACTCCGTTCAAGAAAAATTTGGGATCAGTCTCGAGCGAGAAGTGAATATTATTTAAGTCGATTATTTGAAGCACGTTTCTATATCTATTTGTTGAGATGTTTCTAACACTATTTATTTCAGATTTTCCAAACTTATTTGATGAAGAGGATTTCAAATCAAGCCTCAAGGCAATGCCGTTAAGCAATTTGCGAGTGAGGCGTAAGCAATGAAAGTTGTTTGAGCCCCGATTTATCGGGGCGAGTTCTTTCATTGCAGCCGAATGAGAAAATTGTTGGCATTGAGTTGTAGCGAAGATTTGGAACCTCATCATCAAATTGATTGAATAACATTGTCGAGGGAAACTTTAGTTGAATCATACCACTTTATATCAGTATCTTTTTTAAACCAGGTCATTTGACGTTTGGCGTACTGGCGTGTATGAACTTTTATTTGTTGTATTGCTTCTTCCAATGAAATTTTTCCATCGATATAATCAAACAATTCTTTATAGCCAACCGTTTGCAATGCTGCTTTTTCTCTAAACCCAATTACGGATTGAGCCTCATCAAGTAACCCAGCCTTCATCATCTGATCTACTCTTTGATTAATTCTAAGCGTTAATTGATCCAATGGCATTTCTAATCCTATCTTAATAATTTCAAAATCCCTTTGTTTTTTTTCCGCAGTTCTAAATACAATAATCGATTGCCCAGTAGCTAATAAAACTTCGAGCGCCCGCATCAATCTTTGAGGATTTTGTTGTTCAGCAACAGCCCAAAATGCTGGGTCCTTATGTTTCAATTCTGTTTGCAACCAAATAAGTCCGTTGGTATTGTATTCCTGTATTATTGCTGCTCTGATTTCAGGTGGAATGATGGGCATCGGGTCGATCCCTTCGCAAAATGATTTGATATACAACCCTGTACCTCCAACCATTACCAAAGAATCATGTTGCTGAAAAATGGTTCTTGATTTCTCTAAAGCATATTGTTCAAAATAGCCTGCATTAAGATCTTCAGCTACAGAATTGGTGGCAATAAAATGATGTGTAATTGTATTTAACTCTTCAATAGATGGCCTTGCAACTCCGATGGAGAGTTCTTTAAAACATTGTCTTGAATCTGCAGAGATGATTTCGGTTCCCAAAGACTGGGCAAGTTGAATAGCAAAACTGGTTTTACCAATAGCTGTTGGACCAACTACTACAAATACTTTTTTTAACCCACTATTATTCAAAATCTGAATTTTGTTCTTCTGCACCATCAGCTTCTTGTGCATCGTCATCATCAGCTACTGAATCAGCTGAATCATCGTCTACATCTCCTTCTTCTCCAAAACCTTCCATCGTTTCAGTTAAATCATATTTTTCTTCAATGTCTGCAAACTTATCTCCTAATAAACTCTTAGTTCCATATTGCTGAGGTCCGATTCCCTCTGTTCTGGAAATAGATGGATAGTCTGTTTTAGCTTTTTCTTCTTTACTCACATTAATTAACTCAACTAAAAAAGTCCAATGCTTTATAAAATCATATTCATACACGAATTTTTGATTCGTGTCCTGTATTTCAGATCCAATTAAAGTTGTTGCCATAATTAATGGCTCGGCTTTGTATGGCTTGTCGTATTTCTCAAAGCTAATTTCCCTTCCATGTTGCCAGTTATCATTACTTCTGTAAAAAGTTGCCTGGTGTTTCGAATCAAATTCAAAAGACTTTAGTATTGTAAAATGAAGGTCTTGAAAAGTTTGGGTATGCTTAATAACAATATCTCGATACACAGCGTCATCCTCTTCCAAATAAATTCTAAATTTTAAAATAGCCATTCAATCCGATTTTTAGGGTTGGGGTGCAAATTAGTGATTATTTGATGGGTTTAAGGTTCAGTTCTTCCCCTTTTTCTAACATATATTGATAAGCGGCTTCATAATTATTGGGAATTAATCCGTCTAAAATTGCTTCCCTTATAGCATCTTTAATAATCCCCACATTTTTACCCGGATGAAGCCCAAACACTTCCATGACTATTTCTCCAGTAATAGGCGGCTGCCAGTTTCTCAAACGATCAGACGCTTCTACTTGCATCATTTTTTCTTTGACCAATTCAAAGTTTTGTTGAAAGCGTTTAACTTTCTGCTTATTCTTGCTGGTGATATCTGCAGCACATAGTGTCATCAGATCATCAATATCATTTCCGGCATCAAAAAGCAATCTTCGAACAGCACTATCCGTAATATTCTCCTTTGTTAAACTAATCGGTCTTAAATGCAGTAATACCAGTTTTTGCACATACTTCATTGAATCATGCAATGGCAATTTTAACTGAGCAAATATTTTAGGAACCATTCTCGCGCCAACAACTTCATGACCATGAAATGTCCAGCCATGCCCCTCTTCAAATTTTTTGGTAGGCGGCTTGCCAATATCATGCAATAATGCAGCCCATCTCAACCATATATTATTGGTATGAACACAAATATTGTCTAACACTTGTAAGGTATGATAGAAATTATCTTTATGCCCTAGCCCATCTATATATACAGCACCATGGAGTTCCACCATTTGAGGGAATATGACTTTCAACAAACCAGATTTATACAATAAATCCCAACCATAAGATGGTTTATCGCAAAGCATGATCTTATTTAATTCGTCGGTGATTCTTTCCTGAGAAACGATCTTTACTCTATGAACATTTTCGATGATGGCAAGAAAAGTAGCCCCATCAATTTCAAAGCCCAATTGAGTAGCAAATCGAATAGCCCTTAACATTCTTAAAGGATCATCACTAAAAGTGGTTACTGGGTCTAATGGTGTTTTAATTAATTTATTTTGAATAGCTAGAATTCCTTCAAAAGGATCGATCAATTGGCCAAAATCTGACTCATTTAAGCTGATTGCCAAAGCATTCATAGTAAAATCTCTCCTATTCTGATCGTCTTCGATAGAACCCACTTCCACTGCAGGCTTCCTGCTTTCCTGGTGATAGCTTTCTTTTCTAGCACCTACAAATTCTATATCAAAATCGCCATACTTAATTTGCGCTGTTCCGAAATTTTTGAAAAACGCAACAACAGGCTTTGGACTTAAACTGGCTGCAAAGGCATTGGCCAAATCAATTCCATCGCCTATACAAACAATGTCGATGTCTTTAACTGGGCGTCCAATTATTTTGTCTCTAACAAAACCTCCAATTAAATAAGCTGGCATATTCATGCCATTAGCAATTGAACTGATTTGCTTAAATATGGCCAACTCCGTATGACTCAATTGAATATCCATTCAGTGCAAATGTAGGGCTGTTTATTTTAGGAGAGAATGCTATTGAATAATTGTTCAATTTGGATTGTCTTTGCACAATTAAAATGTCCTAAGGGGCAATCTTTTTTACCATGTAATCCACATGGCCTGCAAGTTAATATTTCATTGGTTTCTACAATGGTTTTATTGGAAGATAGCGGCCCATAACCAAAAGCAGGAATCGTAGAACAATATACTGCCGTAACAGGAGCATTCATGGCAGAACAAAAATGCAAAGGAGCTGAATCATTTACATAATTCATGGTTGCAATTTTCATTAAAGATGCAGATTGAAGAAAACTTAATTTTCCTGCCAGATTAACACATTGTTGATGGGTAGTTGATGTACTTATTTGCTCACAAACTCCAAAATCACCCGGGCCTCCTAATAAATAAATACTGAATTGAGCGGGAATGTTATCAATCAGTTCTATCCACTTTTCCTTAGGGAATTGCTTGGTAAACCAAACCGATGTTGGGGCAAAGCAGATATACTGTTGTTGTTGATATATTGCTACAGCCTGATCATCTTCTTTGGAAGGATACAAAGCAGGAAGCTTAGTTTCATCAGTACAAATGGATTGAAGTAAGCGATGATTTCTTTCAATTTCATGTCCACCTGTTCCATCTATATTCATTGAATGTTCCACCGATTCAGTAAACAATAAATGAAATGGATTCTTATTAAATCCTATTGTTTTTGATGCACCAGAAAAAGCAGTTAAAAAACCTGTTGCAGCATATCGCTGTAAATTTAAAACCAGGTCATATTTATTTTTACGAATAGCACCCAACAACTGAAACAAGTGTTTATACTTATTCGATTTCTTATCCCAGACTAACACTTCATGTATAAATGGATGCTGATGAAATAAAGACTCATTGCCTTTTCTTACAACAATATCTAATGAAGCAGCAGGAAATTGTTGATGTAATGATTCAAGAATAGAAGTTGCTAAAACTACGTCTCCAATAAATGCGGTTTGAATAACCAAAATGCGCTGCATTTGGTAAAATTACAACTCTACAGCTATTTTATTCGTATTCTAATTCATTGCTGAAAAATTCCCAATCAAATAGTAAAATACTGGCGTTTATTGCCTGAAGAATGTTTTGATCTGTTTGGGTTAGAATGAGTTTAAATGAGTTCATTGGGTAAATTGTATTTAATATTACCATTATAAAACATAAAAAGGATTGAAATTGTAGAACTTTAAACAAAATTTAAGTCGACCCTAATTCAACAAATTGATAAACAAAGCATTAAGGTATTTGCTATGTTTGCAAAAAAATAAAGATGCTAGATCAATTAATCATTGCGGCCTGGGCCGATAGAAGTTTATTGAAAGAAGAGAAATACCTGAATGCGGTAAAAGAAGCAATTGAATTGATTGATAAAGGACAATTAAGAGTGGCATCTCCTTCAGAAAATGGATGGGTAGTGAATGAGTGGGTAAAACAAGCTATTTTACTCTATTTTGGCGTCCAGCAAATGCAAACCTGGGAAATTCCTCCCTTTGAATTTTATGACAAAATGTTGTTAAAAACGAACTATAAAGAGTTGGGGGTTCGTGCCGTACCACCAGCTACAGCCAGATATGGTTCATATATTGCAAAAAACGTGGTCTTAATGCCCAGCTATGTAAATATTGGAGCTTATGTAGATGAGGGTTCAATGGTAGATACATGGGCAACAGTAGGAAGTTGTGCTCAAATAGGTAAAAATGTGCATTTGAGTGGAGGTGTTGGAATTGGAGGAGTACTAGAACCTCTTCAAGCGAGCCCTGTTATCATAGAAGACGGATGTTTTATTGGAAGTAGGTGTATTGTAGTAGAAGGCGTGATTATAGAAAAAGAAGCCGTACTGGGAGCAAATGTAGTATTGACCCAATCAACTAAAATAATTGATGTCAGTGGCGCTGAGCCGATTGAAATGAAGGGCAGGGTTCCTACAAGAAGCGTGGTTATTCCCGGGAGCTATACCAAAAAATTCAATGCGGGTGAATACCAGGTTAGTTGCGCATTGATAATTGGTCAGAGAAAACCAAGTACCGACTTGAAAACAAGTTTAAATGATGCGCTAAGGGATTTTAATGTGAGCGTTTAAAATGACCGAAAATAAACATGCCAATCATTTTGTTGCTGGCTTTCTCTTAAGTCTTACTGGCGCATTATTATTTTCTACCAAAGCCATTTTTGTTAAACTGGCTTTCAAAGAAACAGGTGTAGATGCAATAACATTGCTTAGTTTAAGAATGTTATTCGCTCTCCCCTTTTATTTGATTGCTGCATGGTTTGCATTAAGAAAAGAAAATGTTCAACAACTGAATAAAACTACCCTTGCATGGATATTTGCCATGGGTATTTTCGGATACTATTTGAGTAGCTTATTCGATTTTATTGGATTACAATATGTATCAGCTGGCCTCGAAAGATTAATCCTTTTTTTGTATCCCACATTTGCGGTTTTAATCAATACCTATATTTTCAAAGCATCCCTCAGCAAAAAGCAAATAGTAGCTTTGATGCTAACTTATTTTGGAATTGGCATTGCTTATTTTGCCGAATTAAAAATGGATAGTGATAATCCTCAATTTATTTATGGAGCATTCATGATTTTTTTATGCGCCATCACTTATTCATTTTATTTGGTTGGAACAGGTAAACTGGTTCATAAAGCAGGTGCAACAAGGTACACAGCTTATGCTATGATAGCTGCAACAGTGGGCATATTCACCCATTTTCTATTCACTAAAAATGTTGCAGACATTTCATTCACCCCTACCCTAACATGGTATGCAATTGCACTCGCCATCATTGCAACAGTTATTCCTTCTTTTTTAATGAGTAATGGCATGAAAAAAATTGGCAGCAACAATGTTTCCATCATTACAGGCATTGGACCTGTTTCAACCATTATTCAAGCACATTTTTTACTGGGAGAAAAAATATTATTCATGCAAGTGATAGGAACAGCTTTTGTAATATTGGGTGTGGTATTGATCGGTTGGAAATCTAAGGAATTGGTGAATTAGTTCCTAACAATCATTTGTTGAGCTTCTGAAATAATTAATGGTATACGCTGAAAATCTCTTGACTTATCTAAAAAATAATCAGCACCTATCTTCATACATTCTCTTTCATAACAGCTATATGCATTATTTGTCAGCATAATTATAATTGGCTGAACATGCATCAATTCCCTTATTTTCCGCAACATTTCAATTCCACTCATTCCTGGCAGGTTGATATCCAGTATTACAATTTGAGGCGCTTTTTTTTCTAAGGCTTGAATGCCATCCAATGCATAGTTAACACAAACTAAATTGATATTTGGGTTATTCTCCCCAATTAGATCAGTTAAACTTTCTAAAATGATATTGGAATCATCCACAATTAAAACATCAATTAGTTGGTTCATCATCTTAATGGCTTAATAAAAAAGACTTTGCAGTTTTACCCACAAAGTCTTTTGGCTTAAAACTTGGATATTCAGGATATTGAATTTTAAAATAGCAGAACAATAACTGCTTTGTATGAAGTAAAAATAAGTGAGTGCTGGAAATTAACAAGCAGTGATTTCACTCAAATCATGTAGTATTTTTACTACAAATTGAAAAGCTTATTCTCCATTGAATATTTAACCAGATCTGCATTTGTGCGGATATTCATCTTTTCCATGATCCTGGAACGATAGGTACTAATGGTATTTACATTTAAAGACAATATATCTCCAATTTCGGAAATGGACTTGCCCTCTACAATCATTCTTAACACTTCAAACTCTCTATCAGAAAGTTGTTCATGAGGCAATTTATTATTGTAATTCTCTAAAGATTCAGCCAACACTTCTGCTACTCTATTGGTAATGTATTTTTTTCCCAATAGTATTTGCTGAACTGCTGTAACCAATTCATAAGGAACACTTTCCTTGGTAAGATATCCAGAAGCGCCAGCTTTGATAGCCCTTACAGCATACTGTTCAGGAGCATGCATACTCAACATAAGTATCGGAGTACTGGGCATTTGTACTTTTATTTGCTTAAGCACTTCAATTCCTGATTGACCTGGCATACTGATATCTGAAATGATGATATCCCATTTTTCATTGATGGCTAATTTTTTCTTTAACCCTTCTCTAATTAAACTATGGTCATCTGCAATGAGAATGCGCATTGGATTTCTACTTAAAATGGAACCTAGGCTATTTAAAATCAAATATAGGTAAGAATTTACTTGATTTCAATAGGCAAATCTTTAAATCTCAAAATAAAATAATTACCATTGCAATGTGCAAAGCCCTCAATTTTTACTCACTACACTGAATGCCAAATACATTCACATGAATCTGGCAATACGGTTATTGTATGAACTCAATAAATCGGACCAACGACTTTCCTGGAAAGAATTCACCATAAAAGAAGATAAAACCGAAATAGCCAATTATTGCAGCCAGTTTGAAGTAGTTTGTTTTAGTTGCTATATCTGGAATATCACCCAAACCCTTGAAGTAGCAAGTTTGATCAAATCAATCAATCCCAGTACTAAAATATTAATGGGTGGACCAGAAGTAACCTATGATTGGCAATCGATCATAGCCAATCCCGCAATTGATTTCATCATCACCGGTGAAGGGGAAATTCCTTTCCAGCTTTTTATTCAAAACTACCCAAATATCCATTCCATAGACAATGTAGTTTCGAAGGTGAATGATTCCATAAGTTATCATAACAATGCAGCAACTTTTGATCTAGCATTATACGCTAATACCAACCCTTATCAGAACGATGATGTTACTACGCTTAGCAATCGTGTATTATATATCGAAACTTCAAGAGGCTGCCCTTATAAATGTGAATTTTGTTTGGCAAGTTTAGACAATCGGGTTAGGTATTTACCAATGGAACATATTAAAAGCAATCTCTTGTTTTTAATGACCCATGGAAAAACAATCAAATTTTTGGATAGAACTTTTAATGTAAAAAAAGATTTTACACTAGATATTTTTCAATTTATCCTGGACCATGCAAGACCTGAAAATGTTTTCCAGTTCGAAATAACTGCCGACATTTTACATCCTGCCATTATGCAGTTTATCATCGACAAAGTCCCCAAAGGAATGTTCCGTTTCGAAATAGGCATTCAAACAGTCAATCAAAAAGCCAATTTGGAAGTAAGCAGAAAACAAAATTTCGAGAAAACCAAAGAAGTGATTCTTCAATTGAAAGACCATGTGGAAATGCATTTAGACCTGATAGTGGGGCTTCCATTGGATTATTGGGAAGATACGAAATACAGTTTCGAAACCGTATTCGCTCTTTTTTCACCAGAGCTTCAATTGGGTTTTTTAAAATTTTTAAAGGGCACTCCAGTGAGGGATAAGTACGAAAAATATGGATATGTTTTCGATCCGATTGCGCCTTATCAAATCATTAGAAGCAATTATTTGAGTGAACAAGAATTGGCAGACATTACAAAGCTGGAGCACGCTTTAGAAATCTATTGGAACAAAAAAAGATTAGGCAATACACTCATTTATATCACAACCCATTTTAGCATTTTTGATTTCTTATTGGGGCTTGGAAAATACTTTGAAAGCAAGAGCAGTTTTTTTTCGTACACAGCCATGGACATTTACAACATAGCCAATGATTTTGTAAAAGAAAATTATCCCAATGACTTGCTATTACAAGAATTATTGGCAATCGATTATTATTTACAACACAAAATAAAACCAGCAGAAAAATTCATTCCAGAAATCGATAAAAAAGCCAAATTTGCTTTTCTGGATAAGCATCAACTTCCCCATCAAAAATTTCGCTATACCGTCATTCCAATCCATTTCAATTACCATTTATTCAAACAGGATCAAATTATTTTCAAAGAAGAAGAGTTATTAGTAATTCAATATGATGGCACTAGAAAGCCGATTGTTATTAGAACAGAAACATTAGTAGAAAATTAAACTACCATCAAGCTACATCCTCTCAGATCGCTATGGTCCATTCTGCCTAATATTTCAAAACTTCCATCCTCAAATACTTTTGCTATATCCTGTGTAGCAATAAAGCAACAACTATGAATATTGGCCAGGTCTATAATCATTAATAAACCAATTCCATTCTCTTGAATTATCAAAGGGTCATCTTCACTTTGTACCATTACTTTCATCCATGGCGGACAAACATATCTCCCTTTGCCAGTAGAATAAGCCTGACTCAATAATTCAGTCATTCCGTATTCTGCATGGATGGTCTCAACACCAAAATTTTTGCATAGCAATTGATGTAATTCCAGTTTAGTGAGTTCCTTCCCTCTTCCTTTCATTCCCCCAGTTTCCATTACTATGGTATGCTTTAATTGCTGCGGAAAAGCCGTTGAAAAATCTAGTAAAGCAAATGTTACTCCAAGCAGAATTGTTTTTTGGCCCATTTGCTCCAATTGTTGAATTGTGTCATTTAGTGCTGAATGGTTATATAAGTAAAACCCGCTTTTTGAATGACCACTCTTCTGTATTAAATGATCAGCCATATATACCAAAGAAGATGAATTCCTTTCTAAATAAGCCGGTAATAATGCCAAAACGCACCAATCCTGAATATCTCCATAAAACAATTGGAAAGATTGCAAAAATGATTGTTCATATAGTTTTAATGACTTTACTAAATGTTTGCTAGTAATCATACCTGTTGTACCGCTACTTTCAAAAACCTTTTCTGGACTAAATACGCCTGTAACTACTTCAAAGTCTTTGAAACATTGGATAGGCAACGATGGTATTAAACTAGGTATCTTTTCAAATGAAGCTTCAGGCCTAATTAAATCTACCCATTGCTGGTATACAGGGTTGTTTTGATACTGAAATTCATAGATTTCAGCACAATATTGGCTAAACTGCTTTCGAGCATCAATAAAAATATTGTTAATATCCAGGAAATGCACTGCTTACTATTGTATTGTTTTAACTAAATTTGAAAAAGAAAGTAAAAGAATGAGAACAAAAATATTGATCCTGATGGCATTTGGCAGCTTTTTTTATGGCTGTGGCAAAGACACTTATACCACTGCTCCACAAATAAAGTTCACTAGCGCAAGTTCAACAGTGCTTAATCAGGGCAATATACTCACTTTTACCATCGATTTTACCGATAAGGAAGGAGACATACAAGACACACTTTGGGTTCAAAAAATTTCCAGGACTTGCCCTACTACACCAGGTGTTCAATTCATCAGTAAAAACAAGATTCCAGATTTTAGCCCAACCAGCAATTTAAAAGGCAAAATGGAAATCAGTTTTATTTACAACGCCAATACCCCAGGCATAGCTTCAATCATAGGATGCAGCAACAGAAACGATACTTCTTATTTTAAATTTTGGATGAAAGACAAAGCGCAAAACAGAAGCGATACTATCAGCTCTCCAGACATTGTTTTAATCCGCTAGATGCGCATTCAAGATTTGATAAAAGCCCTCTTTTTCAGTAATGTTTTTTATGGGATCTGTACTGTTGCCCTCTGTATGGAGACCTCTTTTCAACAACAACTTCCAATAAGCAATACATACTTTTACATTTTGCTTTTTAGTTTGTGTACCTATTACTACACTGTGGCTTATGCAAATCAACAAATTCGTCCATCGATCCATGCCAATGAAAGATCACATTGGTATTATCAACATCAGGAAAAGATTAAGTATACTCAATTTTCATTATTAATTCTTGGGGGATTTTCGTTTTTACAATTACTGATACATGAGTCATTTTCATTTTCATCCATTGAATGGAGAACATGGCTATTCATGCTCGTATTCCCCATATTAGCAGTCTTGTATTATGGCACTGAAATTCCAGGCAAGGGCTTTGTTTCTTTAAGAAAATGGGGACTCTTTAAACCATTTCTAATCGGATTGATCTGGGCAGGCACCGTTTCAATTTTACCCATTTTTTATTACGATATCACGCATAGCAGCAATTCAGTATTTACTTTGACCACTGCTTTTCTATTACTTAAAAACTGGTTTTACATTTCTGTTCTTTGCATTCTTTTCGATATTAAAGATTATGCCAGCGATTACAACTTTCAATTGAAAACATTTATCGTACGCTTAGGGTTGCGCAAAACAATTTCTTGGGTGATTTTGCCAATGGCCATTGCCGGATGGATATTTTTCTTTTTAATTGCCATCATCAACCATTTTCCGACTTTAAGGATACTATTCAACAGTATCCCTTTTATTATGTTGATAATTGTTAGCTATACAATGTATCAACGTAAATCAATTCTCTATTATCTTGCAATCATCGATGGATTAATGCTGGTAAAAGCAATTTTTGGAATTTTAGGCATGATCCTCATAAAATAAACAAACATGGCAAAAGCAAAAGCAGTAAAATCAAAATCAGTTACCACCGCTGATTCAATGAATTTTTTGAAGAACTACATCAACACACCATCTCCTGTTGGCTTTGAAAGTGGTGGCCAAAAATTATGGATGGAATACATCAAACCTTATGTGGATTCTATCTTTACTGACCCTTATGGAACCGCTGTTGGAGTGATCAATCCGGATGCCCCTTTCAAGGTAGTCATTGAAGCACATGCCGATGAAATTAGCTGGTTTGTTAATTATATAAATGATCAGGGATTAATTTATCTAAAAAGAAATGGCGGTGTTGACCACCAAATAGCTCCAGCTAAAAGAGTATGGATTCATGGCAAGAAAGGACCTGTTAAAGCTGTTTTTGGTTGGCCAGCAATTCATACAAGGCTCAGCAATCCCGAACAGAAAGAACCAGCTCCAAAAATTGAAAACCTTTGTTTGGATTGTGGTGCAAGAAATAAAAAGGAAGTGGAAGCCTTAGGCATTCATATCGGTTCGGTAGTTACTTATGAAGAAGGGTACGAAGAACTTGCCTATGATTTTATCATCGGCAGGGCATTAGATAACCGTGTTGGAGGTTTTATGATTGCAGAAGTCGCCAGACTAATTAAAGAGAACAAGAAAAAACTTCCTTTCGGATTATATGTTGTGAATGCAGTGCAGGAAGAAATTGGCTTAAGGGGGGCAGAAATGATTGCCAGAAGAATAAAACCCAATATTGCCATTATCACTGATGTTACACACGATACCAATACGCCAATGATCAGCAAAATCATTGAAGGTGATATTCAATGTGGTAAAGGGCCATCTTTAGCTTTCGCTCCAGCTATCCACAATAAATTATTGTCTTTGGTAGAAGATGTTGCAACTAAAAACAAGATCCCTGTGCAAATGCGCACACTGAGTAGAAGTACAGGTACAGATACCGATAGCTTTGCTTATGCCAATGATGGATGTCCATCTGTTTTAATCTCTATTCCTTTAAGATATATGCATACCACGGTAGAGATGATTCACAAGAAAGACATTGAAGAGACCATCAAACTGATGTATGAGACCCTACTCACTTTAACGCCAAAAACCAACCTGACTTATTTTTAAACTTCTCAACACTCAAATGTGATAAAATACCAATCATTTTGCCTCAAAAAATACGGCAAAAATGATAATATTGCAGTAATATGAACTTACCTGAAGGCACTGAAATAAAAGTAGCAATCCTCGACCTCTATGAAGGTGTTGCCAATCAGGGTATGCGTTGTATAAGAGAAATCATTGAAGAATGGGGCGATATTCATTCCTACAAAGTGATCTATAAGGAATTTGAAGTGAGGTTGAAAATGGAAATTCCTTCAACTGATTATGATATTTACATTTCGAGCGGTGGGCCTGGATCACCCATTGAAAGCACTGGAACTGAATGGGAAAAAAAGTATTTTAACTGGTTGGAATCCATCGAAAATTGGAACAATCAAGTGAGCAATTTTCCTAAAAAACATGCACTGTTCATTTGCCATAGTTTTCAGTTGGCTGCTAAGTATTATCAAATTGGCAATGTATGTAAAAGAAAATCTACTGCTTTTGGTGTATTCCCTATTCATATGCTGGAAGAAGGAAAACATGAGTTGGCTTTTGAAGGATTGAATGACCCTTTTTATGGTGTGGATAGCAGAGATTATCAAGTGATAGAACCCAACCACAATAAAATCAGGGAAATGAGAGGCAGTATTTTAGCTATTGAAAAACATCGACCTCATGTGCCGTTTGAAAGAGCTATCATGGCATTAAGATTTAACCAATATTTTTTAGGAACTCAATTTCATCCCGAAGCCGACCCTATTGGTATGGGCATGTACCTGCAAAGAGAGGATAAAAAGCAAACAGTGATTGAAAACCATGGTGAAGAAAAATGGAAAAACATGGTGGAGCATTTACAGGACAGAGAAAAAATTATTTGGACACATAATCATGTATTACCCAATTTTTTGAATCATGCAGTGGGCGAATTGGTAGACGCCATTCAATAAATCTTTCTTTTATGATAGCTACAATTCGCAAACAATTCAATCAAGATTTTTCAGTTGAAAAATATGATCAATACCTCGATGATTTAAAGTCGAAACATCCAGGAGCTATTGAATTCAGGGTAGCAGAAACCCCTGTTTTTATTGATAAAAAATTCACTGAAAAAATGATTGCTGCATGTGAATCGATTGTTGATGTAATTACACAATCCGATTTTATGCAGAATAGTGATAAAGCAATCCCTGCAGATGTTCATGTACCTGGAGAAGAAAAACATCCTCATTTCATTGCGTTCGATTTTGGCATTTGTTCAAACGAATCGGGAGAATTAGAACCTCAATTAATTGAGATGCAAGGTTTCCCTACATTATTTGCCTATCAAATTTGGCATGAAGAAATTACCAGAAAACATTTTCATATTCCAGAAAATTTCAGCAGCTATTTAAATGGATTTACTCCTGAAAGCTATACCCAGTTATTAAAAGAAATAATTGTGGGGAAATGCAAACCGGAAGAAGTGATTTTATTGGAGATTCTTCCACACCAACAAAAAACCAAGATCGATTTTTATTGCACCACCGATTATGTAGGTATTCCGGTTGTTTGCTTGACAGAATTGATTCAGGATGGGAAAAAATTATTCTATAAAAAAGACAATCAATTAATTCAAATCAAAAGAATTTATAACAGAATTATTTTTGATGACCTTCAACAACAAAGTACAGCCATTCAGGAAAAAGGAAAATTATTATTAGAAGAACTTGATGTTGAATGGATTACCCATCCCAATTGGTTTTATCGTATTAGTAAATTCACATTGCCATTTATTAACAATCCATACGTTCCAAAAACCCATTTTTTAGATCAATTGAATCCCATACCAACAGATTTAGAGAACTATGTATTAAAGCCGCTGTTTTCTTTTGCAGGGCAAGGTGTAGTAATTGATGTTACACAATCCGATATAGATCAGGTAGCAGACAAACATAATTGGATATTGCAAAAAAAAGTAAACTATGCTGCTGTTATTCAAACGCCTGATGAACCTGCAAAAGCAGAAATCAGGGTTTTCTACTTTTGGAAAGACGGAGACAAAAGACCAATTGCCACCAATAATTTAGCCAGATTAAGCAAAGGAAAAATGATTGGTGTTCGCTATAATAAAGACAAAGAATGGGTAGGCGGAAGTTTAGCCTATTTTGAAAAATAATTATTGGAGGAGTTGAATTAACAGATTCAATTCTTCTATAGAATTAAAAGCATGCAAAATAATTCTTAGTCGCTCACTATTCTTTGGCACTGTTGGATACAAAATAGCCCTCACATCTAATCCAGCATCCTGCAATTGATTGGCCAATGATTTTACAGCTTCATTTCCTGGAACAATCACAATTTGTATAGGAGTATTGGATGGTAATTTTTCGAATCGAATAGCAGCCAGATTAAACCGATGAATCAATTGTTGAATTGATGCTCTTTCATTGTCCATCTTTGGAAACAACCTATATGATGCTTGAATGGCAGCTATTGCCATTGGGGGCAATGCAGTTGAATAAATAAAACTCCTGGCAAAATTGATCAGGTAATTTTTTAAATTAGCAGTGCCAAGAACTACAGCACCATGGCAACCCAGGGCTTTTCCAAATGTATGCACTCGTGCAAAAACACGTTCCGTTAATCCACTGGATTGAACCAATCCCTCTCCCCTTTTTCCGATCACACCTGTTGCATGCGCTTCGTCAATAATTAAATGTGCATGGTATTTCTCTGCAATGCTGACCAGCTCATGCAAATCGGCAAGGTCTCCATCCATACTAAAAACAGATTCTGTAACAATAAAAATAGTTCCAGTTGCATTTGTTAGTTTCTGTTCAAGATCTATACAATTATTGTGTTCAAAAGAAAATGATTTAGCCAGTGACAATCTGATGCCATCTCTGATAGATGCATGACATAAATAATCGTACAAAATAGTATCTCCTCGTTGAGGAACAGAAGACAATAATCCAATATTGGCATCGTATCCCGAATTAAAAATCAATCCTGTTTCCGCTTGATGAAAATGGGCAATTTCTGCTTCAACTTGTTCAATCAGTGCATCATTTCCAGACAATAGTCTGGACCCCATCGAACCATGAGCTAAATGCTGATTGTTAATTTGAATTAATTGATGATGAACAATTCCTAAATAATCATTGGAATGAAAATCTACTTTATCGGAAGGCAATCGTAAAGTACGAAATGCATTATTGGCCTTTCTTTCGTTTAATTTGCCTTCTAAAAATTGATCATTATACATCTTTCAAAACTAACTAAAATGGCTTATTGAAATCGGGATAATTGTAACTAGATTGCAGTTTTAATTTTTCACTTATGCAAGACGAATTATCGCAACACACAAAAAATATTCTGGGATTACAACTCCCAACAGATCCTCGCTGGGTAGACCTAACTACCATTTCATTGGAAGCCATTTTAACTGACCATGCTTACTGTGAACAGAAAGCCGCTTTAACCTGTATTTCTTTAATTCAACGGTATTCAGATAGAAAAGAACTGGTTCAAGAATTAGCACCAATTGTAACGGAAGAATGGGGGCATTTTAGATTGGTTTTAGCTGAATTAGAAAAAAGAGGGTTGCATTTTGGCAAACAACGAAAAGACGAATATGTAAATCAGTTATTATTATTTCAAAAAAAAGGGGGCCATATCGATGATCGCATGTTAGATCAACTCTTAACGATGGCATTAATAGAAGCAAGAAGTTGTGAGCGATTTAAAAGACTAAGTGAAGGATTAAATGACCCTTATCTTCAATCATTCTATAGAAGATTCATGGAAAGCGAAGCAGGTCATTATACCCTCTTCATTAATTTAGCAGACCTATATATCCCAAAAGAGAAAGTTAGAAAACGCTGGAAGGAATGGCTGGCGCATGAAATAGTTATCATGAAAGACCTAACATTAAGAGGCGATCGAATCCATTAATTGATCAAATCGACTAAATAAATAATCATTCTTCTTTCATTTGAATGCATAAAAAAACCTTCCTGAAAATTCAGGAAGGTTTTTTAGTATGATGTTTATAGAATTAAAGTTCCTGAACTCTGAACTCAACCCTTCTATTTGCAGTTTTACCTTTTGCGGTTTTGTTATCAGCAATTGGTTTACTGCTTCCAAATCCTTCAGTCAATAATCTATCCGCAGCTATTTTTCTGCTAAACAAGTAAGCCTTAACTGAAGAGGCTCTCTTCAATGACAATGGCTTATTGATTTTATCAGAACCAGTGTTATCTGTATGACCTTCTACATATAATTTCAATGAAGGATACTCATTCATAGCTTTAACCACTTTCTCTAATTCAACTTTAGATCCTTTAGTTAATACGGAGCTACCAGTTACAAACAATACTTTCTTATTATCAAAATTGTATTGCTTTCCTAATTCAGGACAACCGTTATTAGCTACAGTACCTTTTACAGTAGGACACTTATCTTCTTCATCATTTACAGTATCTCCGTCTGTATCAGGAATAGGACATCCCTGGTAACGAGCTAAACCTGGAACAGTAGGACACTTATCTTCTTCATCATTGATACCATCTTTATCAGTATCAGGAATAGGACATCCTTGGTATTTAGCAATACCTTTTACAGTAGGACATTTATCATTTTCATCATTGATTCCGTCTCCATCAGTATCTGGTACAGGACATCCTTGGTATTTAGCAACACCTGGAACTGTAGGACATTTGTCATTTTTATCCAAAATGCCATCTCCATCAGTATCTTTTTCAACAACTGGAGGTGGTGGTGGTGGCGGAGGAGCTACAACTACTACAGGTTTTGGTTTATCCTTTAAAGGAGAAGCAATTCCAATAGTATATGCCATATGGTTTACAGCTAAATTAGAAATACCTGGTCTAAACAACATCTGGGTATTGATAAAAGTACCTTCGCCCAATCCGATTTGTAAACCCAAACCAGTATTAGCTTGAGCTGCAAAATAAGTGCCACCATACATAGATGCACCTAAGCCCAAAGTAATATAAGGAACCACCAAATATTGATCAGTCAATAACTTAACATTGATGTTCGCATCAGCTTCTAATAAAAATTTAGATGTTGTTGAAGGAGCTACTCCAGACTTAGAATAAAAAGGATATCTGGTAAAAGTTCCTCCCAAAGACCCCATAAAATCAATATTCTCAGTAAGTCCTTCGAAATATTGAATTGCCAATCCAGGTGTCATTTCTGAAGATTTTGCCCATTTGTTATTCGAAAGAATATCAGACAAAGATGTTTTACTGATTCTATCAGCAGTAAACATATCATTCAGAAAAAAAGACACACCTAAACTTGGTCTTTTTTTATAACTAGTTGGGCCTTGAGCAAAAGTTGCTGAGGCAAGACCTACAACCAATAAAGAAAACAAAAATTTCTTCATAAACAGTTTTTTATTAATTCTTGCAAAAATACAGTTAGAATTTGATTTTTTAAAATTAAGATAACTTTATCTTTTAATATTTCCTTTATTTATAGGGGGTTCAATTACTTCTAATTTGACTTTTGTAAGCCCAGCTTCCATAAAATCGAGCTTTTTGGCTGCAGACCTACTTAGATCTATCACACGTCCTTTCTTTTTCATGGAAGGATGCATTCGGTCATTAATTCTAACCACCACTGTTTTGCCATTTTTAAGGTTGGTTACTTTAACCCAGGTATTGAGTTTAAGGTTATTACTTGCACCTGTAAGCTTATTATTTCGGAATATTTCACCTGTGGCCGTTTTTGTGCCATCTAAGTTAGCACTGTAAAAACTAGCTATTCCTTTTACAACTTTCCCTGTTAACAACAATGAATCAGCCAGTTTTACAGAATCAATACTGGTTACCACTGTAGTATCTATGGGCAACAAAACAGTATCTTTTTTAATTGTATGCTGTATTGTATCGGCTTGTGCCAATGTGGAACTTGAAATTAGAATGGATATAAGTACCCAAAAAAAATTTATCATAAATCAGTTTAAATGAAGAAATAGTACTAGGAGGGCTAGATTAAAGAAAAATCCTTACCCCATAGAACCGGGGTATTGCCAAATTTAGTGCCAAAAGGGATGAAAACAGAAAGAAAATTAGATATAACAACTTAACGCTATTTATATCAATTACTTACATATACAGAAAAAATGTAGTTTTATTAAATATTAGTTACTTCAACAACAGCATCTAAATTTAATGCTCCATGAATATGAGGGAAAACCTCGTTTATTGATCCAGCCAATTCAAAAATCAAGGGTCTTTCCACTTTTTCTTTTTGAATTTTTAATTTAACCAACCCAGTTTGACCAACATAGTATCTTTCTAAAACCCCCTCAACTTGGCCTTCGGTACTGCAATGCATAAAACCCTCTACGGCTAATGTATCAGCTTCATACTGTCCTTTTTCAACCGCTTCTTCCCACTGCTTCTTTGTGGTTACATGATAAATATAATCTGAATCCATACCCTTAATTTAAATAATTCTTGATATACGCTGCTCTAATAACATCAAATCGGCCATAATTATTGCGGTAACTGCTTCCAAAACCACCGGAACCCTAAGGGCAATACATAAATCATGCCTTCCTTTAATGGAAAATGTTTCTACTTCCTTGGTTTCCCAATTCCAGGATTGCTGCTCTTTTGGAGTAGATGAAGTAGGTTTTACAGCAATTCTAAAAACCAGCTGATTTCCATTGGTAATTCCTCCAACTATTCCCCCGGCATGGTTAGTGCTTGTTTTCCCTTCTGCATTTTCTAAAGCATCATTATGATCAACTCCATACATTTTAGCTGCAGCAAAACCTGTTCCAAACTCAATTCCTCTAACTGCTGGAATAGCAAAAACGGCATGACTAATTAAAGATTCTACTGAATCAAAGAAATGTTCGCCTAGTCCAATAGGCAACCCATTTACCTCGCATTCCACTATACCACCCACACTGTCTTTTTGATCGATTGCTTTTTGTAAACCTTTCTCTGTGTCTTTCTCTCCGGCAATTTCAGTTACTTTAGCCTTTGCAATAACTCCCGCTCCTTTCAATAATTTTTTGGCAATTACACCTGCAGCAACTAAACATACGGTGAGCCTTCCGCTAAAATGTCCTCCCCCTCTAAAGTCTTCATTTCCACCATATTTTTCATGAGCAGTAAAGTCTGCATGTCCTGGTCTTGGCACTGCTCTTTGTTTTTCGTAGTCCCCACTTCTGGTATTGTTATTTTCAAATAAAATGGTGATAGGAGCACCTGTTGTTTTTCCATTAAAAATACCGGACTTGAAAATGGGCAAATCATCTTCTTTCCGAGGAGTAGTTCCTTTTTGTATACCACCTTTTCTTCTTTCGGTATCTTCTACAAAATCCGCAACCTCCAGTGGCAGGCCGGCCGGGCATCCATCTATTACTACTCCCACACTCTCTCCATGAGATTCACCAAAAATATGTACTCGAAATAAGCGACCAAAAGAGTTCATAAAATAGAATTTATCAATAACAAAATGGAATACTTTTATTTAACTGTCACCCCTAATGCTTGTAAATGTTCAAAAAAATTAGGATAAGATTTATTGATTGCGTCTGCATTTTCAATACATACTGGTCCTTCAGATTTCAAAGCAGCAACTGCACAAGCCATAGCAATTCTATGATCATGTCTTGAATGTACGGTGGTACTTTTTATTGTTGCTTTTGATGAACCCTTTATCAACATCAAATCTCCTTGCAACTGAATGTTAATTCCCAATTTAGCAAACTCTTCTTGTAAAGTAAGTCCTCTATCACTTTCTTTATGCGCCAATCGATTGACTCCTTCAATCACCGTGGTTCCCTCGCAATAAGCTGCCAAAGCAACCAATGGAGGAAATAAATCAGGACAATCCGTTGCATTAAAATGAAAAGCTTTCAAAGGCAATGGACCGATTGATATTTGTTTTTCTTCAACAGATAATGAAGCACCTGCATCCATTAACGCTTTTAAAATGGCCTTATCTGCTTGAGTAGAAAAAACATCTAATCCAGTAATGATAATATTTCCAGCAATTGCTCCTGCAACCAACAAAAATGCTGCACCACTCCAATCTCCTTCTACCTGATAGGTACGAATATTTTTAGTTGATTCATTTGATTGTTTGGTAAAATGAAAAGCCTGGTAATCATCATTTACAATTTCCCATCCAAAATGTTTCATTACTGCTAATGTAAGATCTATATAAGGACGGCTTTTTAAATTATTCACTTTTATTGTAACCCCATCTGCACCTGCAGCTGCAAAAGCCATTAATAACCCAGTTAAAAACTGAGAACTTAAAGAGCCATCAATTTCAATATTAGCAGGAGTTAATGGCCCTTTTATGTTTATAGGAAGCTTGCCAGCATTCGATTCAATAGTTATTCCTAATTGAGGAAAAATTTCATCAAAAAAACCCATCGGTCTTGTTAATAAACTTCCTGATCCGTTGATTTGAATTGATTGATTGTTCAGCGCAGCTAATGGGGTAAACATTCTGATACCCAAACCACTTTCGCCACAATTCATTTCATTGGAAATGGGGGAAACGCCATTTGATTGAATGATTAAATCACCATTACTATTGTATTGAATAATTGCACCTAATTTTTGAATTACTTCAATTGCTGCAAGATCATCATTGCTGATACCCGGATTGATAATGCGGGTTTCTCCCTTTACTAATAAAGCAGCAGCACAAGCTCTTTGCATACTGCTTTTACTGGCAGCTGCCCTGAGTGTACCACTTATTAAAGATGGATAAATCGTTTTATTCATAAAAAACTAAAGCCTTTATGATTGCAATTTTTTGAAAATGTCTTTGAGTTGTACCAATAATAAAGGCTGTATTACTCCTTTCCCAATTTTTTCTAAGAGAATATAATTGATGGAAACATTTTCTTTTTTCTTGTCTTTCAATAAAACCTTAAAAGCCTTATTGGTATCAAAATCTACTATTGTTGGTAATCCATATTTATCTAGCAATGCAACTACTTCATCCGTCCCTTTAAAAAATTTCAATTGATGAGACATGATGGAAGCATAAGTCATACCAATACTGATTGCCTGACCATGACTCAATTCATACATATTCTCAATAGCATGTCCAAGCGTGTGTCCAAAATTCAACAGCTTTCGATCTGCTTTTTCAAACTCATCTTTAACTACCACGCCCGCTTTTAATAACGCGTTTTTTTGAACCAATTTTGAAATGGCCATTTTATCTTTTCGATAACCTGATAAACTGTTCAATTGAAGCTCTTTAAACATGCTGGCATCTTTTATACATGCATGTTTGATGATTTCTGCAAACCCATTCTGCCATTCAGCAATAGGTAAAGTTTTTAAAAAACTATAATCATAAATCAGAAAAGAGGGTTGTCGAATAAGCCCAACCATATTTTTATATACTCCAACATCAATTCCATTTTTTCCTCCAATAGAAGCATCTACCATTGCCAATAATGAAGTTGGAACAAAACCAAATTCGATTCCTCGCATATAAATACCAGCAACATATCCGGTAATATCAGTAATTACACCACCGCCAACTCCAATCAAAACCGATTGCCGGTCTGCTCCCATCGCCAACAACTGATCGATTATAACATCAACAGTTTGCTGAACTTTAAATTGTTCTCCAGGCTTGAGCACAATGGTATTCCAGCCTTTCAACTTTTTTTTGTGAGCTTCAAAAACATGTTCATCCGTAATAATGATGGCTTGCTCTCTTGAAACTAATTTGTCTAACAGCAAAAAATCAGCATCAAAATAGAAGCTAGTTGATTTTCCAGAAAATTGAATTTTTTTGGTAACCATTCACTTATTTATTCATGATTTTATTCTGATGATTGATACTTTCCATATGCACTGCATCAAAATATTTAGTAATAAATTCTTTACTCAATCCTAACTGCTCTCCTTTCACAAAAGCTCTGTCTAAAATAGCATTCCATCTATTCGTTTGAAGAATGGTGATATTATTGTCCTTTTTATATTGCCCAATTTTATCAGCAACTTTCATTCTTTGCCCAAGCAACTGCATCAACTCATCATCCAACTGATTAATTTGAGAGCGCATTTTTTCCATGTTTGCATGCAACTCTTCTGAATTAATATCTTCGCTTCTCCAAATGATGGAGTTGATCATTTCGCCCAATCTTTCAGGGGTAACTTGTTGTTTGGCATCGCTCCAGGCATTGTCTGGATCAACATGACTTTCAATGATCAAACCATCAAAGTCAAGATCAATTGCTTTTTGTGCAACATCCAACAAAATATCTCTTCTTCCACAAATATGAGAAGGATCATTGATCATCAACATACCAGGATTCCTACGTTTCATTTCAATCGCTAAATGCCACATTGGAGCATTTCGATATTCAGTGTTTCCATAAGAACTAAATCCACGATGAATTAACCCAATATTTTGTATACCAGATTTCGCTACTCTTTCAACAGCTCCAATCCATAATTCCAAATCTGGATTGATAGGGTTTTTAATCAAGACAGGAACATCCACTCCCTTTAAAGCATCAGCAACATCTTGAACGCTGAATGGATTAACCGTTGTTCTGGCACCAATCCACAAAACATCCACTCCAAAATGCAATGCATCTTCTACTTGTTTTCCAGTAGCAACTTCCACTGCAACAGGAAGACCAGTTGCTTTTTTAGCCTGTTGCAACCAAGGTAAACCCTTTGTTCCAACACCTTCAAAACTACCCGGACGGGTACGTGGCTTCCAAATACCTGCCCTGAGAATATCTACTTTTCCAGTTGCTGCAAGTGCTGTGGCCGTTTGCATAACCTGTTCTTCAGTTTCTGCACTACATGGCCCTGAAATAATGAGTGGCCTTTTTGCTAACACAGTATTGATGTTAACTGCTTGTTGTAAAGTCGCTTCCATTTATTCTTATCTTTTATCTTTTAACTCATATCTTTTATCTCCTATCTTTTATCTCTTATCTCCTATCTTTTATCTCCTATCTTTTATCTCCTATCTTTTATCTCCTATCTTTTATCTCCTATCTCTTCCCTCCGCTATCCGCATCATTCATCCTGATTCTTCTTCCCTTATAGTTTTTACCATCGAGCGCGCGCACCATTTGCTGTGCAGCACTTTTATCGATCTCTATCCAGCTATTCATGTCTTTCATATCAATTCTTCCCAGTGATTCTTTTTTCAAATCGCTCATATCAAGAATATATTGAAGAAAACTAGCTTTATAAAAACCATCTTTGGTTCCCAGATTCACAAATAATCGGCTATATCCACCGCTGCTACGTTCACTTCTTCCATCTCTGCTACCAGAAGATTGTTCGCGAGATCTGCCTCTATCATTTCTATCACCGCGATCTCTGTCTCTACCTCTCTCAGAAGGTTCTCTTCTTCCTTTATCTCTTAGATTCAAGTCTTCTGCATTCTCATAATACTTAAGGAATCTATCGAATTCCATTGCAGCTACTCTTTTAAGTACATCTTCTTTGCTAACATCAGCAAATTTCTCTGCCAACATGGGCACATAAGTTTCATAATCTCCATGACTAATATCTGCAGATAATAGTTTTTCCATGAAAGCAAAAAACTGTTTTCTACAAACATCTTTCCCGGAAGGAATATCCAATTTATGAAACTGTGAATTATTGATTCTTTCAATTTGCTTCAGCTTATAAGATTCTTTTGCATGCACAATTGAAATACAAATTCCCTGAAGACCAGCTCTTCCTGTTCTACCACTTCTGTGAGTATAAATCTCTACATCATCTGGTAACTCATAATTAATAACATGGGTAATGCCCTGTACATCAATACCTCTTGCAGCTACATCCGTTGCTATCAATAACTGAAGACTCTTGTCTCTAAATTGACCCATTACTTTATCACGCTGGCCTTGAGTAAGGTCACCATGTAAAGCATCAATATCATACCCTTCTCTGGTTAATCTTTCAGAAATTTCCTGTGCATCAATCTTGGTTCTAGTAAAAATAATTCCATAGATACCCGGATTGAAATCGATGATACGTTTCAATGTTTCGTAACGATGTTGCGCAGTGGTAAGATAGTATTGATGATCGATACTCTTATTGGCCATATTTACTTTCCCTACAGTTACTTCTTTAGGGTCTTTCATATAACGCTTGCTCACTTTGCGAATTTCCGGTGGCATGGTAGCACTGAATAACCAGGTACTATCTCTTTGTGGCGTATTTTTCAAAATGAATTCTATATCATCCTGAAATCCCATATTGAGCATTTCATCCGCTTCATCTAAAACAACATATTTAATTTGTTCTAAATTAATTGCCTTCCGCTCGATCAAATCGATCAATCTTCCTGGAGTTGCAACAATTATTTGAACACCTCTTTTTAAGTCCCTAATTTGAAGTCCTATAGATGCCCCACCATAAACGGCCACTACGGAAATTCCGGTCATGTACTTTTTAAAGAGCTCCACCTCTTTTACAATTTGCATACACAATTCACGTGTAGGACATACTACTAATGCCTGTGGATACTTGGCTGCTGCGTCAATAATATGAAGCAATGGCAGTCCAAAAGCTGCTGTTTTACCTGTTCCGGTTTGTGCTAAACCAATAAAGTCTGTTGTACCGCTCAATAATACCGGTATCGCTTGTTCTTGAATTGCTGTTGGGTTCACATACCCCAACTCTGTGGTTGCTCGAATCAATCTCTCATCAATTCCCAACCCTTCGAATGTTGTCATTTATTATAAAATTTGCGCAAAGGTACTTTATTTATAAGCCTTTGCTGTGTTTTTAACTAATTATCCGCTTTCATGCCGATCTATTAGCTAATTTTTTAATACTCGCCTTATTCCATTGGCATTTTCTATCAATTCCTGCAAGTACTGGTAGTTTTCCTTTTCCAAACAGGTTTTGAATTTTCTCAATTGTGATATATGCTCATTTAATACATCCAATACATTTTCTCTATTTTGCATAAATATGGGTACCCACATGGCTGGATTACTCTTGGCCAATCTAACCGTGCTTTCAAATCCTCCACTGGCTAGTTCAAAAATGGCATCCTCCTCTTTTTCTTTTTCCAGGACAGTATTCGCCAAGGCAAATGATGTAATATGGGAAATATGACTAATATATGCCACATGCATGTCATGATCCGCTGCATCCATATATAACAAGTGCATATTTAACTTACCATAAATATGCTCCACCAATTCTATAGCATTTTTATCGCTTTCATGCTTATTACATATCACTGTTGCTTTTTGCAAGAATGCTCCTTTAACAGCCGCTGAAGGGCCACTATTTTCTGTTCCCCACATTGGATGCGTTGCCACAAATCTTCCTCTGTTGGGGTGAGTAGCCACTTTTTCACAGATTACTTTTTTGGTAGAACCAACATCAAAAACAATCTGCTTATTTATTTGATTTAAGATAAGCGGTAAAATTGTTTCAGCTGCATTAATCGGAGTAGCAATAATAATTAGATCGGTTGCAGCAATTGCATGATCAAGGTCCACACATTCATCCACCAAACCTAATTCAATGGCTTCAGAAACATGCACAGGATTATGATCTACTCCATATATATATGTAGCAATCCCAAGCTCTTTCAAAGCAATAGCCATAGATCCTCCAATTAAACCCAACCCAATGATTGTTACTTTCATGCTAATTAATTATTTACAATTCTTTTTATTGCTTCATCCAATTTTTCTTCACTCGCACACAAACTGATTCTAATATAACCATTGCCCGCCGTACCAAAAATTCCACCAGGTGTAATAAAAACTTGTTGATTGTATAAAACATGATCACTCAAAGCAAAACCATCTTTGTATGCTAAAGGAATTTTTGCCCAAACAAACATTCCTGCTTGATTTTTTTCGAATACACATTCCAGCAAGTCTAATAACTGAAACACTTTTTCTCTTCTTCTGGCATAAATAGCGTTGATACTTTCGTACCAATCTTTACCTAAACTCAAAGCTTTTGCCGCTGCTAATTGAACAGGCAAAAACATTCCGCTATCCATATTGCTTTTAAATGTGAGGATATCATTGATCTTTTCTGCTGATGTACAAAGCATACCCAATCTCCATCCTGCCATGTTTTGCGACTTACTCAATGAATTCAATTCAATGGCTATTTCCTTAGCTCTCGGAATACTTAATATACTTTTTGGATCTTCGTTGAGAATAAAGCTATAAGGATTGTCGTGACAGATTAATATTTGGTACCGAATACCAAACTGAATGATTTTTACAAACAGTTCCTCGGAAGGCAATTTACCTGTTGGCATTTGAGGATAATTCACCCACATCATTTTGATACGAGAGAGATCCAGCTTTTCCAATGCTTCAAAATCAGGTTCCCAATCATTGATTTCCTTTAACTCAT
Organism: Sphingobacteriia bacterium; assembly: GCA_004294465.1. Lineage (GTDB taxonomy): Bacteria > Bacteroidota > Bacteroidia > Chitinophagales > Chitinophagaceae > Sediminibacterium. Next base: position 27,563 of record REAV01000075.1, read on the forward strand.
AATTTACTGGAATACCTCCTGCTAACTTAACTGCACTGGCATAAGTTGGGTACCCAGGATTGGGAATCAACACCTGATCTCCTTCATTTAAATAAGTCATGCAGATATGCATAATCCCTTCTTTACTTCCTATTAAAGGCAATATTTCAGTATCGGGATTCAATTCAACCTGGTACCAGTTTTGATACCAGTTTGCAATTGCTTTTCGCAAAATGGGTGAACCTTTGTATGATTGATATGCGTGTGTATTTGGCTTTGCTGATTCTTCTTGCAACACTTTTATCACATCAGGATGAGGTGGCAGATCAGGGCTACCTATTCCTAGGTTAATAATATTTTTCCCCGCGAGATTCAATTGTTCAATCTCCCTTAATTTTTGAGAAAAATAATATTCTCCAATTCCAGCAAGCCTATTTGCTTTTTCTATTTGCATAATTATCCTTTTACCAATTTACCTTTTTGATAAATACCAAAAACTTTGACATTATTGGTCATTGAATCGATTGATGCTAACATGTTGGTGAATTGAGCTTTTTCATCAAACTCCATATCGGCAAAAAATCCATATTTAAAATTACTTCCAGGAATAGGCATACTCTGTAGTTTACTCAGATTAATATTTTCGTTAGCTACAGCTGTTAAGACTTTCGATAAAATTCCTTTCGAATGATTTGTTTGAAAATAGATAGACGCTTTATTGGCATCTACAACTACTTGTGCTTCTTTGGCTCTTTTTAGCACTAAAAAACGGGTAATATTTGTTTTTTGTGTTTGAATATCTGGAGCAATAATTTTTAAATTAAACAATTCAGCAGCCAACTTGCTTGCTATAGCAGCTATATGTTTGCTTTTATGTTGCTGAACATGCTTTGCACTAAGAGCTGTATCATCAGTTTCAATCAATTTCCAATGTTGTTTTTCTAAATAATCCAGACATTGTAAAATAGCCATTGGATGACTATGTACTTCTTTAATGTCAGACAATTGAACCTCTTTATTGACCATTAAGTTTTGACT
>REAV01000092.1 GCA_004294465.1 Sphingobacteriia bacterium
AGAAACATGAATCATGTTTTTAAATGCTTTGGCAGAGCTGATTCCATGTCCTATGATTACTGGCTTTGCAACACCTAGCACTGGGGTTCCGCCGTAATTTTCATAATGAAAACGGTTGAAAAATGCATCTTCGCCAATACCTCTTTGTAAGGCCATATCGTACACTGATTCAGCCATTTTCAAAACAACATTACCAGTGAATCCATCACATACCATTACATCTGCCTTATCAGAAAAAAAGTCTCTGCCTTCTATATTTCCAATAAATCGAATATGATTATTCTCTTTTAAAAGAGGGTAGGTGGCTTGTGCAAGTATATTTCCTTTTCCTTCTTCTTCTCCTACGTTTATTAAACCAACAGATGGATCATTGATTCCTAGAATATGTTCTGCATATAAACTTCCAAGGATAGCAAATTGATTGAGTGACTCTGGTTTGCAATCTGCATTTAAACCAACGTCGAGCAAAACGCCAGTTGCTCCATTAATTTTAGGCATAATGGTGGCAATTGTTGGTCGAGAAACTCCTTCAATGGCTTTTATAGTAAACATTGCTCCAACAAGCATAGCGCCAGTGTTACCTGCACTAATAAAAGCATCTATTTTTCCGGTTGATAATAAATGAAACCCAATCGCAATAGATGATTGTTGTTTCTCTTTTAATGCTTTGGTGGGATGCTCGTGATAGCCTATTACTTCAGGAGCATGTATTAAATGTAAATTAGGTGATGAGACTTTGTACTCATCTAAAAGATGTCGTACAATCGCTTCATCACCTATACAAAATATGTTTACTGGCTCTATAGTATTGGACATAAAAAGTTGAATACCTTTCACCGCTTCTAGCGGTGCAAAATCTCCACCCATCATGTCTAATCCTATATTCATGCAAGTAAGCTACTTAAATAAATTGATCTAAAAGGTTATGCTTTCAATGGAGCTTTTTCAGCTACCAATTTACCTTTATAGAACAACTTACCTTCGCTTACATGTGCACGATGGCGTACATGTGTTTCTCCTGTAGTGCTATCTTTGCTCAAGGTAACTTCTTGTGCAACATAGTGTGTTCTTCTCTTAGCACTTCTCTGCTGTGAATGTCTGCGTTTTGGATTCGGCATTGCTCAATTTTTATTGTATCAAAAAAAACTTATTCTAAATCTTTAAATTTTTCCAACCCTTTCCATAGAGTAGGAGTATCTTTTTGTGCTTCTTCTTCCATCTTCTTCAATTTCTCCAGCACTTCTTTGTTGCATTTCGGTCCACCAATTTCTTCGGGTTTACACATTTTTTGTAATGGTAAACTTAAGTTGATGAACTCATAGATCCAATCAGCCAGATGTAAATGGCTTTCACCTCTACTGATATAATATACATCAGGATCTTCTTCCTGCTCATTCATCAGGTTGGGTTCGTCTACCATTTTAACAATGATATTAAACTCATCCCATAATTGAAAAGGTATTCCATTTCCACATCGATCACAGTTTGATTCGACCCTTCCGTCGATATCAAATTTCAATAACATAAAACCGGTTTTTTTATCTAAGCTTAGCTTGATATTGGCTTCACATTTCTTGAAATCCTGCTCACCATAAGGTAAAAAGAACTGATCATCTACCCTGTATTCATACACATGAATTCCCGGCTTCAAACCCACAAAAGCGATCTCAAATTCGCGCCGATTACTCATATCCACATTTTAAGGGTTTGCAAAGGTAGAAAAAAGCCCTGAATTTGCCAAAGTAAACAAGAAAATACCCAATTAAGCATCCGGCAACTATATATTTGCTTATTCAAAACAATGAGTTTCTCCATAATTATTCAAGAAAAAAGGATCAAATCTAATTTTTGGCTCATTATCGGGTCAATTTTAGTGTATATAATCGGATTTTACCCTGATTTTGTGGAAAAATGGTATTCCCTTGGATTTTATCCACTTTTTGCAAAATCACTCAGATTTGGTACTGGATGTCTGGGATTCAGCATTGGAGACCTTTTATATATAGCCTTGGGTGGGTGGATATTGATTCGTTTCATTCAATTTATTCGGTTGATTTATCGAAATGGGATAGGATGGAATCTTTGTTTTAAAGTCCTGGGTAATTTAGTAAAGTGGATTTGTATTGTATATATATCCTTTAATCTAGTATGGGGCCTTAATTATCATCGACAAGGAATAGCTCATCAACTCGATATTCAGAAAGACCATTATACTAAAGTAGAAATACAATCGCTTACCAATGAACTGATTGAACGAACTAACTTTTATAGAAAAGCAATTTCAACCAATGATCTGCCTGTTTATTCATTTAATAAAATCAAACAGGAAGCTTTGCTGAGTTATTACTCGACCAATCAATATTACCCTTTTTTAAAATACCCGTTCAATAGTATTAAAGCGAGTAGTTTTAATTCAATTGCTGATTATGTTGGTTTCACCGGATATTATAATCCATTTTCTGGGGAGGCTCAACTAAGAACAGATATACCATCTATTTTACTACCATTTACTACCTGTCACGAAATAGCTCACCAATTAGGATACGCAAGCGAAAGCGAAGCCAATTTTGTAGGTTTTTTGACTGCTTCAAAATCCAGTAACCCTTATTTTCGTTATTCTGCTTATCTTGAAATGTTGAATTATGCTTTGAGTGAAGAGTTTCTTTTATTTGCCAGAGATAGTAGTTTTAAAGATTTGGAAGCAGTCATTCGATATAATAAAAGCCATATTGACACCTTGGTTAAAAAAGATAGAAAAGAAATCAGACAATTCTTTAACCAAAGAAAAAACAAAATTGCACCTATTTCTGCTGATTTATATGATCAATACCTTAAACTAAACAAACAATTGGCAGGAATTAACAGTTACGATGAAGTGATTGGCTGGTTAATTGCATATAAAACTAAAAAGGGATCGTTGTAAAACACGATACCGATTTTCTATGAATAACATAATTAAATTAATACTCGCGTTGTTGTTTACTGTTGGCTTTGGCTCTTTGGGTGGCATATTTACAGTAGCAGAAATTCCTACCTGGTATCAAACGCTTATAAAGCCAAGTTTTAACCCACCTAACTGGTTATTCGGGCCAGTATGGACGCTACTCTATACATTGATGGGAATTGCATTATGGCTAGTTTGGAAACAGCCTTCTACTACCAATCGTAATTGGGCTATCGGCGTTTTTATAATTCAATTTGTGTTGAATTTTTTATGGTCAATAATATTTTTTAAATACCATTTATTGGGCTGGGCATTATTAGAAATACTACTGATGTGGATCTTTATTTTATTGACCATACTTTTTTTCTGGCAACATTCTAAATTAGCATCAATACTATTAATGCCTTATTTATTCTGGGTGAGTTTCGCAACCATTTTAAATGCCGCAATTTTTAGATTGAATTGATTGAACCTTAAAACTGGTTCTTCCACATCATGCTTTCAATTGGTTTGTCGGGCTGCCCACTGTATTTGGCATTTTTCTTTTGATTATAAGCTGTTCCAATTTCTCCATCAACAGGAAAATAAATTAATTGACCAATAGGCATTCCTTTATATACTCTAACAGGTTGTTTACAAGAAATTTCCAAGGTCCAGTTGCCACAAAATCCTACATCACCTTTACCAGCTGTGGCATGAATATCAATCCCTAATCTACCAGTAGAAGATTTGCCTTCTAAAAATGGCACATGGGCATGTGTTTCAGTATATTCTTCGGTAACCCCTAAATAAAATCCAGATGGCTCTAAAACAAATCCATCATCGGGTATTTCGAAATATTCAATCTTATTGTGTTGCTTAGCATCCAACACTTTGTCTACATAAACAGCCAACCATTTTCCTAAATGAACATCATAACTATTGCTGCCTAAATCGGCTCTATTGTACGGAGCTATTTTAATAGTTCCCTTTTCAATTTCTTCTAAAATACGCAGATCACTTAAAATCATTGTTAAATTCTTTTATGATGGAATTGCAAATAAATTGTAATTCTGCAATATATAAACGCAACTACCCAGCTTTGCCAATCAATTATCAACAAAATATTAACCATACTACTCAATTAGCCCTTTGGGAGATCAAAGAAACCGAATCTTTTTTTCTCCAAAAAGTGCCTTTGCATCAGCCAGTAAGCCATCCCCATAAGCGTTTACAGCATTTAGTAGGCAGGTATTTGCTGCAATATTTATTTCCGAATTTCCCTACAGCGTTGATCGAAATTGCAGATACCAGAAAGCCATTTTTGCCAGATGAACAATACCATTTCTCTATTTCTCATTGTGGCAATTTTGCGGCAGCAATTGTAAGTGAAACTTGTAGAGTAGGAGTTGATGTTGAATTGATTAGCACCAAAGTAGAAAAAATCAAACATAAATTTCTTCATCCAGAAGAATTAAAAGCATGGAAGATAGATGAACTGAATGATCAGAAAAGAATGGAAACACTCACATTATTATGGAGTTGCAAAGAAGCGATGTTTAAATGGTGGGGAAGGGGAGATGTAGATTTTAGTGAAGTGATGCGGATTGATGCAAGTGTTATTTCCGAAAAGGGAATATTAAAGGCAAGATTCACGAAAAATGAATTTGATCAAGAACTCATTCTTTCCTATCAATTAAATAATTATC
>REAV01000226.1 GCA_004294465.1 Sphingobacteriia bacterium
GCTGATTCTAACAAAGTACAATTATTGGCTAAAGGAGAAAATGTATTTGCAGATGGATTTGGCAATGAAGGCACTGGGGGCCATAGTCATTTGGTGTACAATTGGAAAGCTGGAGAAAAATATCAATTAATGGTTACTGCATTACCAGATAGTGCATCATCGTCTACCATTTATACAGGATATTTTTTTATGCCCGAATTGCAAAAGTGGAAATTGATTGCCAGTTTCAAAGCGCCACACGACGGTGAAACCTTACGAAAACTGTATGCATTTAATGAAAACTTTGTAGGTGTAAATGGTCAATTAGAAAGAAAAGCTTTATTTGGAAATCAATGGATTCAGCAAGAGAATGGAAGATGGATGGAACTCACCAAAGCCAATTTTTCCTACGATGCAACCGGAAGAGCAAGGGATAGAATTGATTATGGCGGAGGAGTGGAGAATGGACAATTTTATTTAAGAAATGGAGGCTTTAAAGAATCAAATGTGCAATTCGGCGATTTGTTTGAAAGGGCAGCAACTAAGCAACGTCCTGTAATTGATTGGTTTAAAAATGCAGATTCTTTACCACAAGCATTGAAAGATAATGAGCTTATTCAAGAATACATTAAAAAAACGAATTGGAAACCTACAGGTTCTAAAGAAGGAGTATATTATGAAATATTAAAAGAGGGGACAGGTGCAAATGTAAAAGTTACAGACACAGTTACAGTTCATTATAAAGGAAGTTTGTTAGCTGATGGAACTCTTTTTGATCAAACCAAAGAAAAGCCTGCAACATTTCCTTTAAATAGGTTAATCAAAGGCTGGCAAATTGGTGTTCCAATGTGTAAAGTGGGCGGAACAATTAGAATTGTTATTCCTTCAGGTATTGCATACACTATAAGGAGTAGAAGCAAATTAATTCCACCGAATAGTGTACTTGTTTTTGATATAGAAGTTATAAAAAGTAATTAAGTATATTTAATTCTTTAAAGTCAATGAATATGAGAAAAGTTTTCCTTTTATCAATGATTGTAATTACATCATTAAATGTTCAAGCCCAGAAACAAACCACAACTGCTGCACCGATTCCAGAATTAGAGCCTACAGGAGTTAAAACTACCGTCACTAAAAGCAGTGTTGCCATTGGTGGTAAAAAAATAGATTATACTACTAATACAGGGTATCTTTT
>REAV01000093.1 GCA_004294465.1 Sphingobacteriia bacterium
TTCCAATTTAATTTTTTTAATTTATCTATGTTTGGTGAATTTCGGGTAATAGTGCTTTTTAAATAATCCGGATTTACGTTTGTAGCATTTACAATCACTTCTAATTCAAATTCAGGATAAGCATTCACTAAAATTTTTGCTAAATTTACCGATGTTCTACTTTGATAATCCAGCAATAAAGTATCTACTTCCTCAATAGGAACTTCACTGAATAAAGCCACAGATGCCACTTCCCCCTCTGTTCCAATACAGTAATCGGTAATGATATGGAATTCCTTCAACTGAGGTATCAATGCAACCGGAATCAAACCTATATCAATACTGCCTTTAAGCAACATTTCACCAATTATGGCAGGTTGATCTTCTATCAGGGTAATTCGATCCATTAGCCCCGATTGTTTAACCCCGAATAAAAGAGGACGGGTATTCAAATAACTTACTGCTCCAACGCTTAAACTCTTGTTCAATTCAGCTACTTTTGTACAAAGAAACGAATATATATCAATATGGAGCTAACCAACCTTACAGCAATTTCACCAATCGATGGTAGGTATCGAAAAAAAGTGAATCATTTAGACGAATATTTTTCAGAATATGCATTAATTAAATATCGAGTTTTAGTAGAGATAGAGTATTTTTTCTTTTTGGCCGATCAGCGTTTTTTTAAATTGCCTGTAAAAGCCAGAACACAACTCAAGAAAGTGTTAGACGAATTTAGTTTGGACGATGCCAGACAAATAAAACAATTAGAAGCGGTTACCAATCATGATGTAAAAGCGGTTGAATATTTTTTAAAGGAACAAGCAGATAAAGCAGGAATTAGCCATTTAAAAGAATGGATACATTTTGGATTGACTTCTCAAGACATTAATAATACCGCCATCCCTTTGAGTTGGAAACATGCCATGGAGCATGAATATCTTCCATCTATCATTAACTTACAAAACAGTGTTTATCAATTAGCTGCTCAATGGAAAGATGTTCCAATGTTGGCACGCACGCATGGTCAGGCCGCATCACCTACCCGATTAGGCAAAGAATTGATGGTATATGTTGAACGATTAAATAACCAGATTGAATTGTTTAGCAGTATTCCATATGCTGCTAAATTTGGCGGCGCTACCGGCAACTTCAATGCACATCAAATTGCATTTCCAAAACGCAAATGGGTAGATTTAGGCAATGCATTTGTAGAAGATACTCTTGGCTTGCAAAGAATGCAATTCACTACTCAAATTGAACACTATGATTCTTTGGCAGCACAATTTGATGCAATAAAAAGAATCAATACCATTTTAATTGATTTGTGTAGAGATATTTGGACCTATATCAGTATGGATTATTTTAAGCAACAAACCAAAAAAGGAGAAGTTGGTTCTTCTGCAATGCCGCATAAAGTCAATCCGATTGATTTTGAAAATGCAGAAGGGAATTTAGGTATTGCCAATAGCTTACTCGAACACCTAAGTGCCAAATTACCTACAAGTAGATTACAAAGAGATTTAACAGACTCTACCGTGCTTAGAAATATCGGAGTACCAATTGCACATGTAAGTATTTCCATCAATTCCATACATAATGGTTTATCAAAATTAATTCTGAACGAAACAGCAATTAAGGCAGATCTGGAAAATAATTGGGCAGTTGTAGCCGAAGCTATTCAGACTGTATTAAGGAGAGAACAATACCCTAACCCCTATGAAGCTTTGAAAGAGCTTACTAGAGGCAAAGCAAAAATCGATAAAGCATCAATTCATGCTTTCATTAATTCCTTAAAAATAAGTGCGGCACTTAAAAAAGAATTAAAAGGCATTACTCCAAGTAATTATTTTGGAGTAAACCCATTATTCTAATAAAGTTGCTTTAAAACTGGCAAAATACAATTTCGGTACTGTATTTGCTTTATGAAAACAAGCTAATAACTATCTAAAAAAAATCCTGACTGAATAGATTCTTTACCATAATAATCAGATCCATATTAATTATTATAGCAATAATATTATTGTTATTTATGGCTATTCAAACGGATTATGTACAAAACAAGCTAGTAACATTTGCTGCCAATAAATTATCCACTGAATTAGGAACAGAAGTTAGAATAAAGAATGTAAGCATTACCCTATTCAACAAACTGAATATGGAAGGAATGTTGATCCGAGACAAACAAAAAGACACTTTATTATACGCAGGTCAATTAAGGGTTAGGATTACAGATTGGTTCTTTTTAAAGGACAAAGCTGAGTTAAAATTTATAGGCCTAGAAGATGCAGTGGTAAAATTGCAAAGAAAGGATTCTGTTTGGAATTATCAATTTATTGCCAATTATTTTGCTTCCCCAGGTAAAAAGAAGCAAAAATCGACATTTGAATTAAGTCTTAAAAAAATTGATTTAAAGAATATTCGGTTTATTCAAAATGATTTATGGACGGGAGATATCACAAAAGTGCAGGTTGCAGGCTTAAGTATAGAAGCCGATAAAATCGATTTTAATAATAATCGATTTTTACTAAATACGGTGGTACTGAATAAACCAATAGTAATTCTTCAAAGTGTAGATCCATTAAGACCATTTAAAATAGAAAAACCAAAAAATGCAGTACCTGATTCTGGACTATACTTTAATGAAGCAGGCCTTGATATAAAGCTAGCTAATTTACAAATTATCAATGGAGGTCTATTTATCGAAGGAAACTTAAAAAAAGCTGACCCTGGTTTTGATGGCTCACACATAGAATTAAGCAAATTAAACGGCACATTAAATTCATTGATTTTTCAAAAAGATACGCTTAAGGCATCCATTAATCTATCTGTAAAAGACAGAAGCGGGCTAGAAATCAAAAAACTAAAGACCCAATTCAAACTTACTCCACAAATCATGGAGTTGGCACAATTAGATCTTCAAACAAACAAAAGCAGATTAGGCAATTATTATGCAATGAAGTTTAGCGACTTCAATGAAGACTTTAATGAATATATAGAAAAAGTGGTGATGGATGCGAAATTCACCAATTCAAGAATTCATAGTGACGATATTGCTTTTTTTGCACCAGAACTAAAGTCCTGGAAAAAAGAAGCCCTTCTCTCTGGAAAGTTTTTGGGTACTGTGGCCGATTTTAAAGTAACTCAATTCAATGCAAAAATCGGAACAACAACTTCTTTGAATGGATCACTCAGCATGAAAGGCCTTCCTGACATCGACAAAACAATCATTGGGTTTAATAATGGTACTGTATTTACCAACGCAAATGACATCAGTGTTTTTATTCCAGATTTGAAAAACATGACTAACCCAGATTTAAATTCTCTTGGGCAAATTATATATCGGGGTAATTTTAATGGGAGCATCCACAATTTTAAAACTGCTGGAATATTTTCAAGCAAATTAGGAGGCTTGAATACCAATATCAGTATGAAGCTGCCTATTAAGGGCGAACCCTCCTACGAAGGCTATCTGGAATCAACGCGTTTTAATATTGGTAAATTTCTTGCTATTCCAGAATTGGGCATGATTGATTTCAAAGGGAAAGTAACTGGTAGTAGTTTTTATTTAAACAAATTGAAAACACAATTTGATGGAGAGATAAAAACCATTGAATACAATGGATATGAATATAATAATATAATTACCAATGGAACCATTCAGAAAAAATATTTTAATGGGGAATTAAAAATCAATGACCCTAATTTATCTTTTACATCAAATGTGGAGATAGATTTTAGTAAAGAACAACCCTTATTTAATATTGTCGGAGATCTTTCAAAATCAGATTTAAAAGCGCTAAAACTATACAAAGATAAAATCGAAATCGTTGGGTTATTAGATGTTAACTTTACAGGCAAAGACATTGATAAATTTACAGGTACGGCAAAATTTTTAAATGCTGTAGTTAAAAGCGAATCAACTACAGTTCGTTTCGACTCTTTGAACCTTACTTCAATTTTAAAAGACTCTATTAAAACCCTTCACGTTGGAAGTAATGATTTGAATGCTACAATCACTGGGAAGTTCAGCATCATGGAATTACCTGCCAGTTTTCAATCATTTCTATACAATTATTATCCTGCATATATAAAGCCGATTAAAAATGCACCGAAAAATCAACAGTTTGATTTTACCATCAATACTCAATATTTTGAACCCTATATTAAATTGATTCAAAAAGATATTGCTGGTTTTAATGATGTATCATTGAAAGGCAGAATTGATACAAAAGAAAACATATTAAATATTGACGCTTTTATTCCTTATGCTAAATATAAAAAGAATGCATTGATTGGATTAGCATTAACTGGAAAAGGAAATTATGATTCTTTAACTGCATCTACAACAATAAACAATGTTGAAATTGGCGATAGCCTGAGTCTGCCTAATTCTACAATTACTATTTCTTCCCAAAAAGATCATTCAGTAGTAGGTATTAAAACAAAAACAGTTAATAAACAAAATAGTGCAGAAGTTTTAGCAGATGTATATACACTAACTGATGGTGTAAGAATTCAATTCAGGCCTTCCGCATTTACTTTGAATGAGAAAGAATGGACGATTGAAAACGGGGGAGAATTAGAAATTAATAAAAATTATTTAAATGCA
>REAV01000227.1 GCA_004294465.1 Sphingobacteriia bacterium
TAAGCTCATTAATTTTCTCTGGTTTTGAAATGGGGTCATCATCCATTATGTCTAATAATTCTTTGATCCTATACCTTGAGGAGACCAATCTAAATGTCATCATCGTTTTTTCTTCTGCCTGGTATTGTTCAATCGATTGATTGTTTAAGTGTTTCATTACAATTTTAACCAATTGTTGGTTCTCTTTAAAAAACTGAGGGAGGTATAAATTTTTTCTACCCTCATAAGATTGCTGATCAAAATCAATTGCCCTGATTCGATATTGGAAATCTTCAATATCTGGAATAATATTTACTACAAAATTATAAGAACGCATATCGCCCAATAATTGTACAAAACAGCGTTCATTGAATTTTACAAACTCTTTGGCCAATCTGATCTGATTGGTTTGTTTGCTATTTAAATAATCAGCAATAAAAACATCTCCAGGAATTCCTGGAATATGTTCTTCAATTAAGGTTTCTTTACTGGTGAAATAAGTCATTCGGTTAGGGGAGAGCAAGTGCTCTAATTCTAATCCATAAACCCTGCTGGCATCAGCCTGTTTTATATAATAATGATCGTAGTTATCATTAAACTTATTGACTATTCTAATTCTAAATGGTTTGCTATTCCCAAAAAAACAATAATCTATTCGAGCTACATCTAAATGATCGATATAACTCATGTCTCCTTCCGTTTTTAAAATAGCATAAACTTTAATTAAACTCTCTCTTAAAAATTTCCATTCATGTAAATCATAGGAAACCTTCTCCCAGGCTGTGTCTAACCCATGCTTATCTTTTAGAGGAACTGTGTAAGTAAATTTTTGCAAATCACTGTAGGCGAAAGGCAGTTTAACTTCTCTGCCATATTTAACTAAATACTTTCTTAGATCATCCTTAATGGGATATATTGGTTTCTTTCTTGAGGGATGTACATTCTGCCCGTTATGATTAATATGGTCAATAAAATTAATCAAGTAGTAAAGATTCGTTATCGTCTTCCAATAAATTCAAATTAACCGCATCTGCACCAGCAATTCCTTCTACAGAACCCTTGATATGTGCTGCATTCAACAAAATCTTATCGAGTTGTTTTTCTCTGGCTTTCCATAATTTTTCCATTGCATCTCTTTCTTTTTGTATACTTTGTCGCATACTTCTGTAACCTTCGCTAATGGCTTTCCATTGTCGCTAATGGCTTTCCATTGTTCACTGAATTCAGAACCAATTAAATAGTTGTATAACATCACCATTTTATCGCCTTTGTTTTCCTGGCTTTTTTTTGCATCCGCAATTTTTAGTAAAGCATTTCTAAGGAGTATAGCAACGGATCTTACTTCTGAAAAAGTACAGATGTAGACTCCATCTTTTTCTCCAAAACGATCCATGTCTTTTGGTAAAGTTTGCGTTACAATTACCGCTACATCTGCCCCGAAATGGCGCATATCTTTTTTTAATTTCTCAATCCATTCATTGGCAAAATCCTTGGTTCTTTTACTTTCATAAATGATTTTACCAGATTCATTGCCAAACTGGTTTCGTACTACCTGAATACAATCAGCTCCACGAACACCTTTGCCTACTTCCTCTATTTTATCGAAGGGGAAAGTGCTTTGCAATAGTTCTTCTAAAAGTAATTCTTGAACTTCACCTTGTAATTGCATACTGCCTTGTTCAGATTTTCTGCGCATCTCTTCTGCAAGTTTTTTCTGATCTTCTAATTGCTTCTCTAACTCTCTCACTCGCATTAAATTTTCCTGATCTTTCAGGCTCATTTTTTCTGATTCTTCCTTTTGTAACTGTTCTTTTAATTTAACTCTTTCCTCCATCAACTGACGCTGAAGGGTAATTTGCATTTCCTCTTCTCTGGTCTTTAATAGTTGTTCTTTTTGTAAATATTCCAATTCTTTCTTTCTGGATTCCTTTAATTTCAGTTCATTATCTGCAGCATTTTGTTGCAATATTTTTAATTGATTCTCATAATCTGCAGCCATTGATTTTCTGATGGATTCCTGCATTTCGGTTTGTAAG
>REAV01000076.1 GCA_004294465.1 Sphingobacteriia bacterium
TGGCGTTATTGGGAAAATGCCATTGATTTTCAACTAATGTATTTCAATAAAATGTTTAAGAAGCAAGCTTCTCAACCTTAAGTATCATAACCACATTATAATCTATATCACAATTACTGATAAATAATTCAGTAAACTGAATATTGGGTACTTCTTTTAACTTGTTAAGCATTAACTCGTATCCCATATTGGCATGTACATGATAAGGATTCATGGCTAAGCCAATTTTTTTGCAATAGACTTCATATTTAGGCTGATCAGGAAACACCAGGATTAAAGTGCCATTGCTTTTAAGAATTCGGATGAATTTTTTTAATGCATCAGTCGTGTCTGTAAAGTCTTCAATTAAATGACTGGTATATACATAGTCATAGGTATTGTCTTCAACTGGAATTTCGCCATTGATTACATCACAACCAATATCCACTTTGTCTTTTCCTGCAAAAGCATAAGGTTGGGGGAAATCAATTCCATCACAATTACTTTTTACTACCTTATCTCCACCAAATCCAATATCACAACCTTTGCCGATGCAATAGGGTAGTACCCATCTTCTTACTTTGGATGTTTCTGAAGGGTGTTGAAATTTAATACCAAACCATTTGCTTAAACTTCCTTTGATTTTTCTATCTACTATATAATGATACAATTGCATGTTCTTTTGTTAATGGTTTAATAATCCTTTTAATGCATCTATTCGAAATTGAATGACTGGCCACATTTTTGACGAACTTCCTTGAAATAGATACCCAATTGCTAATATAATAGCGCCTCCAAATTTATACAAGTATTCAATCACTTTTTTGATAAATGCCCAATCACTTATTGCTTTTGTTCTTACTCTTTCTCCTCTGCCAATACCGCTGGCAACTCTGTACATGTATTCTGGACTGAGTTTTTGTGTTTCAACAATATGTTCTACTATTACCGAAGGGTCATAATAAATAATTCTTCCCAAAGCTTTTAACTTTAAAAAGAATTCTTTTCCTTCACCGCCAATGCGCAAAGTACCTTGAACTCCAGGTAGTGCAGTATTAAATCCGTTAACAGCATCAAAATCTGTTTTACGAATGATCATATTCGACTCTAATGGATATTTATTAGGACTAAAGACAGTAATCTGCTTACTGTAATCAAAATTTCCTACTAAAGAAGAAACAAAATGACTCATCCAAACAGGTTCTGATGGAATATATCTTGGTATAATTCTTCCACCCAGGCCGCCTGCATCTTTATATGAGTTAAAAAAAGAAATGATTCTTTCGAGATAATCTTTATTGGCAACAGCATCGTCATCCATAAAACAAAGTAAAGGGGCAATTGCTATTGCTGCACCAGTGTTTCTGGCAAAAGAAGCGCCCTGCCTTAATTCTTTCAAATAGTAAAAATGACTGTCTGTATGTGTCGTTATAAATGCATTGCAAACTGCTTCAGTTTGGTCTGTAGAATTATTGTCTACAATGATTACTTCAAATTGATCTTTTGGCAATGATTGCTGATATAAACTATTCATTGCTTCGCCAATATAATTGGCTCGATTATAAGTACAAATAACAATTGATATGGCTGGTATTGAAGAATTCATTAATGCAAAGATAAAATGGATTCTTTAACAATATTGTTCCAGTTAAAATAGGCGTAAAATGAGTCAGGCGTTTGTGACACTGTATTGGTATCGATGGCCATCATGGCTTCTGCGAAAGCACTCCAATTGTAGTTTTCAATTAGTTGTAATTGATTCCCCAACAGTTTTTGGTTAAAACCTATTCCCGATTTTTTGCATGAAATCACTTGTTGTCCTTTGGCCAAAGCTTCTACTATTTTCGTTTTAATACCTGTTCCAAGTGTAACCGGACAAATAAAACAATCTGTTCCTTGATAGTATTTATTTATGTCCTCTACATATCCTTTAAAAATGATTTGCGATTTCTGTAATAATAATTTTTCCCAATCTGCTGTTATACGGTTACCACAAATAAAAATTTTATAGGGTTGATTAAATTGATCCAGTCTGTTCAGTAATTCTTGTACAATTATATAAAGCGCATCTGTATTTGGCAAATAATCCAATGTGCCATTGAAAAAGAATAATTTAGTATTCGCTGGTAATTGGTGTTCTTGCAAAATTGCTTTCCTGCTTTCCTGCTTTTGGTCTACATTGGGTTGTTTAACTGTGGTAGTGCCATAGGCAATAGTTCCACATTTACTAGGATCTAAATTCCAACGTTGAATAGCAAGGTGTTTTTCGGCTTCAGTAATAAAAAAGCTATGATCAGCTTTACGATGCACCCATCCTTCATATCTGTCATATAATCGCCAGCCGATTCTTTGCATGTCTTTAAATCTTTGTGCTTCAATATTGGCTGATTTAATTATAAACTTCTTCTTTGTAAAGTATCTTAATGCAATTCCCATCCAACCAACATAACTATGATCTAACAATATGATATCAATCCTCTTTTTTTTGATGATTTGATTCAACTTAAAAAGGTAGAACAAATTAAATAAGGAGTTCCAATGATTAAATAAAAAAGGAAGCACTTCATATGGCTTATCTACTATAGCTCCATTGTTTTTAGATACACATAATACTACTTTACAATGTTTAGCCAATTCATCATAAAAGTTCACCACATATTGTTGACCTCCCATTTGTGCCGGAAATACTTTAAATGCAACAATTCCCAGAACATTTGGATGCTGCATGATTAAGCATTATTTTTTTTACGAAAGCTCGACGCAATTGCTCCAAACAATAAAAGCCAAATAATTACAGAAGATCCAATTGCAGCTTTATTTCCAGTATAAAAAGAAGCTGGTTTAAAACTGAATACAATTTGATGTTTGCCAGCGGGAACTACTAATCCTCTTAAAACATAATTCGTTTGAAGAATAGGCGATTCTTTGCCATCGATGGTTGCAATCCATCCTGCATCATAATATATTTCACTAAACACTGCAAAATTGGTTGTAGTAGAATTAGACTGATAGTTTATTTCATCATTGTTATTATTAATTAAAACAATGGATGCTAAACTGTCTTTTGTTTGATCAATTTGAATATTGGCAATATTTTTTTGGTCTATGATTGCAGTGTCTTTTGGATTGAAATTGGTTAATGCATTCATTATTGCTGCTGGTCCTTTCTCAGCTCTAACGCCATTTACAAACCAGCAAGCACCCAAAGCATTGGAATTTTGCTGAACCTGTGGAGCGCCAGATTGTTGATCAGGAAGAATTAAGTATTTTGTATTGAGCATATTCAATACTGGCAAACAATTCGGAAAGCTATATAATTGCTTTTCAATCAAATCCTGATAGATACTCAATTTAGCCGGATGGTACCCGCCAACTGATTTATGGTAATAAGCGGTGAGGGCTCCTGAATTGAATGCAGCTGAAATTCCCTCACTTAAATTAAGTACACGGTAATACCCAGTGTCTTTTAAAATTTGGTTATCAGCAGCAGATGGAGTAAAAGTACTTTCATATTCAGCTGCGTCTTGGTAATTATTGCTATTGAGGTATTTATTACTAATAGAAAATACATCAATCAAAGAAAATACACCAATCACTGATATGAGATACAAGTAATTGATTTTTGTTTTGATGGCTGCAAAAACTGCACCAGCAGCAACAGCGCAAAACAATAAACTCCTTAACAGGTCTCCCAAGAACAAGCTTTTTCTATCTTCTTTTAGGCCATCAATAAAAGGTTTTGTTGAAGTACTAATTGATTCTTTTTGAGCAGCATCCGGAATACTATTAATTTGCTTCATCAGCATTTTATCTCCTTCTCCTGAAAAATCAGCGCTTAAATAAAGTACAACTGCTAATGCAAATACGCCAGCAACTACCATTAAGCCCTTTTTATATTGAGCAAATAGCAAGTCCTTATTTTGTTCTGCAATAATTTTTTGTAGGGCTAATGTTGCTAGAACACAAAACAAAAAAGTCGGTACAACTAAAATCATACTTGGCGCACGAAATTTATCGTACATCGGCAAATACTTTAACATCGCAAGATTGAATCCATCAAAATATTTCCCCCAACTCAACATTAGTGTAAATAGAATAGCGGCCCCCATCCAATAAGTATATTTTTTATCTACTAGAACCAAACCGATCAATGCTAAAAAACAAATAATTGCTCCAGCATAAGGAGGCCCTGAAGTGCCAACTCCATCTATTCCACCCCAATAGAATTGTAAATATCTTTGTAATTGCTGGCCCAGCTCTTGAGGCATTTGTTGCAATGCTTCTATTGCCTTTGATTTATCTTCAGCTACCTCTAAGTTGTAACTGCTGCCCCCATATATTCTTGGGAACATCATTACCAAAGGTTCTGTTTTAAAAACACTATAACTCAAGGCATAATCGGTACTTAACCCTGTTTTAGTGGCGTTCGTTGTACCATCTGCTAAAACACTGCCTCCGCGAATGGTTCTTTTTGAATACTCATAAGTAGTTAAAAGAGTAGTAGCATTGATCATGATGCCCAAGAATGCTGCGAAAATGGCAATTCCAGCAGATTGTACCAGATGCTTGATATCTTTTTCCTGAATGCATTTAATGGCGAATCCAACACTCATGAAAAGGATTATGATTAAACTATAATAGGTTATTTGTAAGTGATTGGCACCTACAAGTAAAGCAGTAAATATGGCGGTACATGCTGCCCCCCATAAATACTTTCTTTCATAAATTAATAATAGAGAACCGATAACGGCTGGTAAATAGGCAATGGCATTCATTTTAGTGTCATGCCCTGCTGCAATAATGATGGGGTTATACGTTGCATAAGTATATGCCAATGCACCTACAATACCGATATAAGAATTAATACGTAATACTTGGGTTAAAAAGTAAAAACAGATACATGCCAAAAAGAATACTCCAGCAGGTTTTGGTAGGCCACCATTTAAAATATTGCCAATATATCCAACGGATATAGGGTTATCACTGATACCTGTAATCTGATATGCGGGCATGCCACTGAAAATTCCATTGGTCCATAAAGGGAAATGGCCATTTTTATCTTTGTATTGAAAAGAGTTTTGTGCCATCCCTTTCCATTGAGTTACGTCGTGTTGTTGCAATACTTTGCCTTCCAAGGCGGGTTTTGAATAAATCAGGGCAACAACTAAAAAAATGGCAACTGCAATCAAATGGGGTAAAAGGGCTTTCCAATTTATAGATTTCATATGGTTATTTATGAGCAGCAAACCTACTGAAAAAAGGTGGAAGCTGAGCCTGAACCATTTACCTTTGAAGCATGAAATCGGTACATTTTACTGCTAGGCTGGCATTGATTTGCAATTGCCTGTTTTTAGTGTGTATACTCATCCAAAGAACACATGATTTTATTCATCAAAAGGATATTAGTAATATGGTGATTATCCTGGGTTGGATGGTAGCCCCATTTTTGAATCTGGTGGTGAACATTTGGTATGGGCTATTGTTATTGATCAAATCAACTATTAGAATACCTATTTGGTTGGCTTTATTCAACCTAATCATCCTGATGCTTCAAATTTATATTTACTTAATTTTACCTGCATGATCCATCAAATTCTAAAAGATAAACCTACCAAGCTTTTTCTTGGGATAACTGCTTTTTTTGTAGCCAATGCATTGATAGCCGAATGTATTGGTGGTAAAATATTTTCTTTAGAAAAATTACTGGGGTTAAATCCTTCCAATTTTACATTATTTGGGCAAAGTGGATTGGCTTTTAATTTAACCTGTGGTGTGTTATTATGGCCCTTAGAATTCATTATCACCGATATAGTAAATGAATATTATGGCCCAAAAGCTGTAAGAAGAATTAGTTATACAGCCATCGTTTTAATAACTTATGCGTTTGTAATGTTTTACGGAGCAATGTCTATTCCGCCTGCAGATTTTTGGATTGGTTCAAAAAAAGAAATAGGGATTGATAACATGCAAGTAGCATTTGGTGGAATTTTCGGCCAGGGGATGTGGATTATTCTAGGAAGTTTAACAGCATTTTTAGTGAGCCAAATTGTAGACGTAACTGTTTTTCATAAGATAAAAAAAATGACAGGAGAAAAATGGATATGGTTAAGGGCAACTGGCTCAACTGTTGTATCTCAATTTGTAGACAGTTTTGTAGTGCTGTTTATTGCATTTAAAATAGGGAATGGATGGTCTTGGCAATTGGTTCTAGCCATTTGTTTGGTAAACTATTTGTACAAGTTTACAATGGCAATCATTTTGACCCCATTAATTTATTTATTGGAAAAGCAGATTGAGCGTTATTTAGGAAAAGAAACTGCTCATAATATGAAGCAGGCTGCAATGGGAAAAACCAATGAATAATAATTACCCAGCCATTTGCATGCTTAGTTCATTTTCATAAGCATTTTGGCTATATTCTCCATTGGCTAACTTTCTTTTCATTATTCCATGACTTAAGATTGTTTTAGCACCATACAAACAATAAACAACTTGTATCATGATGAAGAACTGGAATAAAGAAATAACCATTCCGTTATAGTAGTTCCATTTTGTAAATGTAGAAAGTTCACCAGCACTATTCACCCATTCTATTCTAATAGGTAAGTTCACACTAAAAATGAATAAAATACCAACAACATTTATTAGTGATAGTGCAATATGTGCATAAGAAATGATTTGGTTTCTTTCCTCAATTTTTCTTAAAGTAGATTGAACATAAAATGGGATGCCTAAGAATAATAAAAAAACAATCGTTGCGCTAAAGAAGCCTAAGAGGTAGAATACATTGTTGTAATACATCATAATCACTTCGGAATACGATGAAAAGTGTGCTATACTACCATAGAGTATAGGCACAATCCAGAGCATGTGCTCTGCACGTGATAATTTTGCTGTCATAGGGTTGACTAACGGGTACAATACAAAAATATAGTAAAAATTCAATACTAATCCTCATTTTTGTTCATATTGTTTTAAAATACAAATTGGTTGGTAGAATTTATGACACCTGAAAGAAAATATAAAATAGAAACAGTTTTGCTAAATCGACAACCTCATTTAGCGCTGGTAATGGAGAATGTTCATGACCATCATAATATTTCAGCAGTCATGCGAACCTGCGATGCTGTTGGGATACAAGATATTTATGTGTTAAATACAAAAATTCCTAGGCACGAATATTTTGGTGTAAAAAGCAGTAGTAGCGCTGCTAAATGGTTAACTGTTCATCATTTTGATGATACTGAAAAATGTTTCCATCATTTAAGAGAACGATATGAAAATATATATGCAACTCATTTAGGGGAAAATGCACAATCCGTTTATGATATTGATTTCAGTAAGAGTATTGCGCTTGTTTTTGGAAATGAACATGAAGGAGTAACCAAAGAAGCCGTTGCACTTTCCGATGGTTGCTTTATTATTCCACAAGTAGGAATGATTCAAAGCTTAAATATTTCGGTAGCCTGTGCAATTACTATTTATGAAGCCTATCGGCAAAAAAAGTTAGCAGGACATTATGATCAAACCGTTCCATTGCATCCAGCATATAATTTACTTGCAGAACAATGGGCCCTGAAAAAAACTAAGTAAGTTTTTGTTTCGTTATTGCTGAATTTTCTTTTTGCTTTCTTTCTGCAGCATGTTTGGTGAGATAAGTGATGCTAACATTTAATTCGAAGCCAATCAATAAAATCAAAGCATTAATATAAATCAATAACATGATAATTAGAACGGTGCCAATCGATCCGTAAATTTTATTGTAAGCAGCAAAATGATTTACCCAATAAGAAAAAATAATGGTGGTTCCTAAAGTAAGCACAGTAGCTAGCAAAGATCCGGGTGATATCAATCTCCACCTTTCTTTAACTGAGGGAGCGTATTTGTAAATGAATGCGATTCCGTAAAAAAATAAACCCACAATGATGAACCACCTTATCGCATTAAAATAAGGCAAGAAAGTTTTTCGTTTAATGTGAAAAATTTTTCTGATTAACGATGTTAATTGTTCTTGCCCGAGCATGATTAATGTAGTTGATAAAATCAACACAATGAGAATGGTCGTTAATTTAATTGCCCTCCATCGTTGATGTAAAAAGAATACTTTCTTTTCCTGAATTGATTTATCAAAGGTTCTAATAAATGCCATCATTGCATTGGATGCATAAAATATCAGTAAAATAAAACCAAAAGAAAAGACGCCCACATTTTGATCCATTAAATCGTCTAAAAGATCTTGGATAAATATTCTTGTACCTGAACTAGGACTTAGTTCTTTAATTAAAGTAAGCACCTGTACTTTTAAATCTAAGAATTCAGGAAAATAAGGAAGTATCGAAAAAATAAACAGCATGGTAGCAGGCAAAGCCATTATTAAGTTAAATGAAATAGCTGCGGCTCGGTCATTCAATCCAATCTTCTTCACCTGATCAATAAAAAATACGACTACATCAAATAATGGGATACCCCTGAATCCTGGTAAATATATTTCCTTGCTTTTTCGAATCACAAAAGCAATGGGAGGTAGTGTAATAATTATTTTTTCTAGACGGGTCAATGGGTTATTGATTTAATGCTTGCTTTTTCAACATGTATGCATCTAATGCTTTTTGATAATCATTTGCATATTTATTATGCTCATCATAATTATTGCTAAAATGATGATAACCACTAAAATCACTTTTTGCTACAAAATAAATATAGTCTGTTTGAGGGGCATTCAATACAATATCTATTGTTTTAGGTGAAGGGGTGCAAATAGGCCCCGGTGGTAAGCCCTTGTATTTATAGGTATTATACGGAGAGGGGTTGGTTAAATATTTTTCATAAATTCTAGTAATGGTAAAATCATTCATGGCATATTTAATGGTTGGGCAGGCTTGCAAAGGCATTGCTTTTTTCAAGCGGTTAATATAAACGCTGGCAATTTTGTATTTGTCTGAATCGTAATTGGTTTCTTCTTCAACAATCGAAGCAAGAATGTATACTTGTTCCGGGCTCATTTCTAATTGTTGCGCTTTTCGCATCCGATCATTTTTCAGCCAAAATGCATTGCCTTCGTTGGTTAGTTTTTGAAATATTTTGTGCAAAGAAGCATCATAATAAAAGCTATAAGTATTTGGGATCAACTGTGTAAATAATTGAGCTGAGTTGGTTTGAAATTCTTTTAATGAATCATTGCTGTTGATATAGTGTAATACATCCAATGAATCTAAGGGAAAGGTTTTGCTGATCAAACGAGCTAATTCTGCATTGGTTCTCACTTTGTTCAACACCAGTTTTACTTCAGCAAATCTGCCATTTTTGAGCATTCTCATAATTTCTACAATGCTCTGGCCTTTCTTGATTTCATATTTTCCAGGCTTCATTTTATCCCATAAATTAATGGATGCTCCCGCTAAACCCAGTGTAGAAGTAAAACGTAGAATTCCCGCCTTTTCAAATGCATCTAGAACAATTGATTTATTGGCTTCTGGAATAATAACAATTTTTGATTTCTCCGAAAATCTAGTTGCGGATCCTAAAAAAAGCCATGCAATCAATAATGTACTGGCAATAAACATTCCTAGAAAAATGAGTACGATGGTAGGTTTCTTACTAGACTTTTGTTTTGTCACTTTTTTCATATTGCATTGTAAAATAAATAAAAACCCCTGTCAGCCAAAGGAAGACAGGGGTTTTATGTAATCAATAAGGAATTATTTTTGTGTTGGTGCCGGTGTTGCAGGCACAGTATTAGCAGGTTGTTGTTTTACTGGCGCTGGTGCAGATGTATTGGTATTGATTTTTTGGATGATAGAGTTGTCTACGCTATCAGTTCCACCTTTTAAGAAAAAAGTAGAAAATAAAGCCAATAAAGCAATAATACCTGCAAACATCCAAGTGCCTTTTTCTAAAACATCAGTTGTTTGTTTGACACCCATGAATTGGTTGCCAATTCCCCCTACATTACCTGTTAAGCCGCCACCTTTTGGGTTTTGAACCAATACCATAAAACCGAGCCCTACAGCTGCAATTACAATAAGAACCAAGAAAAGAATGATCATGTTAAATACCTTTTAGTTGTTGAATTTTGGCAGCAAAATAAGCTGATTTTTCAGGATTTGAGAAACTTAATTTTATAAAGAGCTGAATTGCTTTATCAATTTGCCCTTGTTTAACCAATACTTCCGCCATTGTTTCGGTTAATATTTCTTTGGATTCATTAGATACCAGTGCTGTTTCAGCTACTTTTTTCTCTAATTCTGGGCTGGTGCCTAAATCGGTTGGGTTGGGATGATGGTTTTTCATATCCTTCAGCCAATCGGTAAATTTCCTCAGTTTTGTGGTTAATTTATCCTGTGGAATCTTACTTAGGTCTATTTGAATGCCTTGAGAAGCAAAATAATCAATGGTATGTAATTTCTCCTGTTGTGTCTCTATTTCGAGTTGGGTCTCCTGTTCAATGGGTTTTTTAAACTCAGCTAGTTGAGCAGACAATATGCTGGCAATTTTAGCATCACTTTTAGCCTGATCAGGCAATTCGTGATTATTTTCAGGTTGTTCACTGAAATCTTGTTCAGGTTGAAGCTCTGCTGAAGCTATTGCGCTAAAAACAGGCATGAATTCAACGGACTCAGTAATTGGAGCCAATTCAACCTCTTTTTCAGGGGTGGTTTCTAATGGAGATGAAACGGGAATTTGTTCTTCAGTATTGCCGTCTATCCCCCTCATTAAACGACGAACAGTTTCTATAGTAGGTATAGTTATGTCGCTGGTTGGAATTGGGGCTGGAATATGCTCCTGTTCAGGCGCAGCAGATGAGATTTCAGCCGGTTGCCAGTAATTTTCCGTTGGAAGGGGCTCTTTTTCTTGTTCTATATGGTTTATTTGGGCTTCAGCTGGATCTTCGGGGAATACTTCATCAGGAGTATTGCTACTTTCTTCGATAGGAGAAGGGTTAATCATTTCGTCCCAAGCTTTATCCTTCTGATGAATAGATCTCAATAAAGCAGTATCCATTTCTAGTTTTGGAGCTTCATCAATACGTGTTTCATTGATTGAATCTAATTGAAACTGCAGCCAATTAGGGTTGCTAAAAAAAAGTGCTGTTTTTATTGCTTGGGCGCTTGCCAAAGGATGGTCTTCTTTTTTAAGCTTTGCTGAAAATAAGTACTGCCCAGGAGAGAAAAAAGGATATTCACTCACTAATTTCTCAATGGACTCCATTTTCAAATCATCTAGTGTTGATTTGCCGGTCAGATGCAATAAAGCTTTTTCTTGCGTAAACTTCATATTTTTTAAATATACAACTCAATTACCAGTTAGAGAAAATACGGTTAAAAATTTCATCAGTTAATGTTCTGACTACTTCGTCTAATAGCTGACTCTGAGCCTGCTCTAAGCTAAGATTTGCCGAATAGTCAAAACTACGGGATACATCAAATTCTTCCACTTTATTGTCCAATGTTTTTTTGAAAATCACATGTACTGTTACCGTTAATCGGTTAGTGCTTGCTTGCTGATTAGTTACACCTACCGTTTGACTTGGATCGTAATTAGTAATAGTGCCATTAATAATATAATGTGCATCATCATTATTGGTTCTGGTAAGTTTGGTATTGGACGTTATTTTAACCTGAATTTTGTCAGTTAACTTAGGAGCCAGTTGCGGGTTTACATACCTCGCCCGGTTTTCGAAAAATCCAATTTTTACTGTTTTAACATCACTAGGAATCACCGCGTCTTTAAAAGAATACACTTTGCATCCAGCAAGCAGCATTAACCCTATAAAGGGTACAAGAAAAATAGTTTTCGAAAAATGCTTATTCATCAATATCATATTCTTTTAATTTTCGGTATAAAGTTCTCTCACTAATTCCTAAATCGGTAGAAGCGTCTTTTCTTTTTCCTTTATGCTTTTTCAATGCTTTGATGATCAATTCTTTTTCCTTATCCATGATGTTTAAAGATTCCTCTATTTCTTCATGTAAGTGAATTTCATCGTTGGTTAAAAGTACAGGTTGACCATTCGAATTGTTTCCCTGCAATAAATTGGTATGTCCACTAGCGTGCACTGCTGTTATTGCATTATTTCCTAAAATAGCATCTCCATTGTCTTGATTCGAATAATCGTTTAAGATAGACTCTTTGGTAAAATTGGCTGCAGTATTTGCCAGGCTAGGGTTTTGTAAAATTTCAACAAACATTTTTTTCAACTCTGTAACATCCTTTTTCATATCAAAAAAAAGTTTGTACAAAATCTCTCTTTCATTAGCAAATTCTCCAGTAGGTGTGTGGCCTGCTAATACAGGAAATCGATTTTCTTTTTTCTCTGGCAAAAAGATGCGCATTTCTTTAATACTAACCTGCGGATTAGGGCTCAATACAGAAATTTGTTCTGCAATATTTTTTAATTCACGCACATTACCAGGCCATTGATGATTCAACAATAATTGCTTGGCTTCTTCATCTAATTGAACTGGTGTTGTTTTGTATTTTTCTGCAAAGTCAACAACAAATTTTCTGAACAATAATAGAATGTCTTCTTTACGGTCTCTTAAAGATGGAACTCTAATAGGTACGGTGCTTAATCGATAATAAAGGTCTTCTCTAAAACGCCCTTTCTGAGTAAATTCCAGCAATTCTCTATTAGTAGCTGCTATTACACGAACATCTGTTTTTTGTACTTTAGAAGATCCCACTCGAATAAATTCTCCTGTTTCTAAAACGCGCAATAAACGGGCTTGTGTGCCCAATGGCATTTCTCCAATTTCATCCATGAAAATAGTTCCACCATTAACTGTTTCAAAATACCCTTTACGGCTATCAACAGCTCCTGTAAACGAACCTTTTTCATGACCAAATAATTCTGAATCAATGGTGCCTTCTGGTATTGCTCCGCAGTTTACAGCAATAAATGGATTGTGTTTTCTGGAAGACAGCGAATGGATTATTTGCGAAAAAACTTCTTTACCCACACCACTTTCCCCAACAATCAATACAGTCAGATCGGTACCTGCAACCTGCACAGCTGTGTTCAGTGCATGATTCAAAGCAGGTGAATTACCTATAATCCCAAATCTGTTTTTTATACTTTGTAAATCCATACTACAATTTTTTAATGGGCTTCAATAATTTCACCCAACAAGGTTGCTCTGGTGCAATTATTAATTTTCACCCATACATAAGATCCGAGTTGATGCTTGCCTTCAATTTTTGGGAATACCGTTATTTTGTTTTGACTTGTTCTTCCTTGCCAATCTTTTTCGTTTTTTCTGCTACTGCTTTCGATCAACACTTTAAACGTCTTTCCAATATCACTATGATTACTTTTTGTAGATAAGATTCCTTGTTGATCGATAACTTCCTGTAAACGTTTTTTCTTTACATCTAGCGGAACGTCGTCTGTATATCTTTTTGCTGCCAAAGTTCCCGGACGTTCACTATAATAATACATATAGCTCATATCGTATTTACTGTATTCCATCAAACTCAAAGTGTCTTGATGATCTTCATCGGTTTCTGTACAAAACCCAGTAATTAAATCCGAAGTGATGCTGCAGTCTGGCATGATGCTGCGAATGCGATCTATTTTAGCCATATACCATTCCCTGGTATATGTTCTATTCATTAATTGCAATATGCGAGTACTGCCACTTTGAACAGGAAGGTGAATACATTTGCATATGTTTTCATATTTAGCCATTACATGTAGTACTTCATCTGTAATGTCCTTAGGATGCGATGTACTAAATCTTACCCAAAGATCTTTACTGATTTGAGCTACCTGCTCGAGTAATTGAGCAAATGTTGTATTCAATCCAGAGCTTTCATCATTCCAATAATAACTATCTACATTCTGCCCAAGTAGAGTAATTTCTTTATATCCCTGATCAACCAAGGATTTCACTTCTTCTAATATTGATTTACTATCTCTACTTCTTTCTCTTCCTCTGGTAAATGGAACTACACAGAAACTGCACATATTGTTACATCCACGCATGATCGACACAAAAGCGGTAATACCGTTTGAGTTTAAGCGAATTGGAGATATATCGCCATATGTTTCATCTCTACTTAATAAAACGTTTACGCCTTTTTGGCCTCCTTCAGCTTCTTTTATTAATCCAGGCAAGGTTCTGTATGCATCTGGCCCAATCACTAAATCAACTAATTTTTCTTGTTCTAGCAAAGAAGATTTTAAACGTTCTGCCATACATCCTAAAATGCCAATCAGCATACCAGGTTTTGTTCTTTTTACTTTTCTAAATTCAGTAAGTCTTTTTCTAATGGTTAATTCTGCTTTCTCCCTGATAGAGCAAGTATTCACTAAAACCAAATCGGCTTCTTCAAAAAATTTCGTAGAACCAAAACCTTCTGCATGTAAAATAGAAGCAACTACTTCGCTATCGGCAAAATTCATTGCACAACCATAGCTTTCTATATAGAATTTTTTGCCATTTGGCATTGCCTCAAATGATCCCTCGAGTGCTTCGCCTTGGCGTTTTTCATCATGTTCTTTAATCAATTCTGCTACCAATTCCATCCATTTAAAATTTGCTGTGCAAAGGTACACAAAATGTTCAATTTATGTCAGTTTGTCAGCAGGCCAATCCAAAAAATTTGCCAGTATTCCTATATTTGCACGAAAAAAAGGGAGATATGTATAAAATTGTTCTATTCTTAGCAATCATGTTAACCAGTAGAACTTATTCTATAGCCCAGGATAATGTGGTAAACGCACTTCAAAGACAACAAAATCGAAATTTTAAAAAAGACAATGATACCTCCACTAATTGGAATTGGAAACATGGAGGTATGATGAGTTTTAATCTTGCCCAGGGTTCATTGAGTAACTGGGCAGCTGGTGGAGATAATTTTTCTTTAACTGTTAATGGGTACTTTAACTATTTTTTATTTTATAGAAAAGAGAGACATAGCTGGGACAATAATGTGGATGTGAATTTAGGGTATGTGCAATCTACGAGTTTGGGAAGCAGAAAAAACGATGATCGTTATGATTTTATTAGTAAGTATGGATACAAAATGGATTCAGTGGGTAAATGGTACCTAACTGGTTTGTTTAATTTTCGTTCCCAATTTTTTGATGGGTATAATTACAATAACAATCTCATAGATTTTACTTCATCCTTTTTATCTCCAGCCTATTTTATTTTATCAGCAGGTTTCGATTATAAACCTGATACCAAGTTGTCTATTTTCATGTCTCCACTTACTTCTAGATGGATTTTAGTACTTAATCAAAAATTGTCTGATAAAGGGGTTTATGGAGTTCCTGCAGGAACTAAATCTTTTAATGAAATTGGATCGTTCATTACAGTAAATTACAATAACACAATTGCCAAAAATATTAATTATAAAGGGAGGGTTGATTTGTTTTCTAATTACAAAAGTAATCCTCAAAATATTGATTTATTTATGACCAATTTGTTTTCATTTAAAATCAACAAATATTTTTCCGCAACCTATAGCTTAGATTTAATTTACGATGATGATGTTCGCTTATTTGGAATTAATAAAGATGCGCCTGGGTTGCAATCTAAAAGCTTAATTGGTATCGGTTTCTTAAAACAAATTGAATCGAAAAAAAGAAAATCTTAATTAAGCTTTAACTTTCAATAGCTGCTTAACCTTATTCGCTTTATGGGTAAGATCCTGATAACTATTATGTAAGATTGTTACATGTCCCATTTTTCTGCCAGGTTTGGTTTGCTTTTTCCCATATAAGTGAACAAATGCATTGTCTATCTTTAGTACTTCTTCCAAACCTTCATATACAGCATCACCGCTGAAATTATCTTCACCTATTATATTGATAATTGCTGCAGGTAGAATAGGGGTGGTATTACCTAATGGATAACCTAACATAATTCTCCACAACATATCAAATTGGCTAGAATGATTGGCTTCGATAGTATGATGGCCACTATTGTGAACTCGAGGTGCTGTTTCGTTTACCCAAACCTCATTATTCTTGTCAATGAATAATTCAACAGCAAATAAACCAGGACTATTCAGGGCTTTTACTAGTTTGATGGCAATAGCTTCAACAACCCAAAGCACTTTTTCTGGAATCAATGCTGGGCTGATTTGATAATCAAGCAGGTTTAAAGAAGGATTGATCATCATTTCTGAAACAGGATAAATTGCAGTAGCACCTTTTGAGTCCATAGCAACAATTAGCGCAATTTCTTTTTGGATGTCCACTTTTTGTTCTAAAACACTTGGAGCATCAAATGCTTTATCTAGATCTTCAAGAGAATTAATAATTTGAACACCTTTACCATCATATCCACCTTCTCCAATTTTATGAACTGCAGGAAACAGATCCTGATGTGATGCTACTTCGTTCTTATTGTTGGTAATTTTAAATCGGGCACTTGGAATTCCAAAATCTTTGTAAAATTGTTTTTGAACAATTTTGTTCTTGATAATTCTTATTGCTGCAGGTGTTGGAAAAATTTTTACGCCTTCTTTTTCCAATTGATCCAATGCATCTACATTAACCGATTCAATTTCTAAAGTAATGGCATCTAACTGTTTCCCAAAATTATATACAGTATCATAATCAGTAATATCACCTTTCGTAAAATGGTGGCATAAGTGAGCCGAAGGGCAATATTGGTCATTTTCCAATACATAAGTTTCTACGGTGTAGTTAGCCGCAGCTTGCAGCAACATTCTTCCTAATTGACCACCTCCTAATATTCCTA
Organism: Sphingobacteriia bacterium; assembly: GCA_004294465.1. Lineage (GTDB taxonomy): Bacteria > Bacteroidota > Bacteroidia > Chitinophagales > Chitinophagaceae > Sediminibacterium. Next base: position 16,695 of record REAV01000076.1, read on the forward strand.
CTTTCATATGTTTTAACTATTTCGCGAAGATAATCTACCAATTAGCAGGTTTAATCAAAACTCGAAACAAATCCTTAATTTTGTTTGAATGACCCCAGATTACCCGCATAAAATTTTCAATGATACCAGAATGGGGTATTGCTTATTGATGGAGGCTCTTGCCATGCGATCGCATTAATTTATACATTTTTAATTACTGATCATTCATTTTTTTTTGATTCTTAATCTACATTTTAGCAATAATTTGAACTAATTGCTGGGTTTTTCATAATTCATAATTCATAATTCATTATATGATTTCATTAGCTATTCAATCCAAAATAGATAACCCTATAGACTTCCTCCCTTTACACGGAACTGATTATGTAGAGTTTTATGTGGGAAATGCAAAGCAAGCAGCTCATTTTTATAAAACTGCTTTTGGATTCCAGAGCCTGGCATATGCCGGTCCTGAAACTGGCGTTAAAGATCGAGCCAGTTATGCAATTCGTCAGAACAAACTCACATTTGTGTTTACCACACCACTAAAAAATAATAATGAAATAGCCGATCATATTTACAAACATGGAGATGGGGTAAAAATGCTTGCATTAAAAGTAGATGATGCAACAGATGCTTGGGAACAAACTACCAAAAGAGGGGCTGTTTCATATATGGAGCCTTTAAAAATGCAAGATGAATATGGCGAATTAATCATGAGTGGTATCAAAACCTATGGAGATACCGTTCATTTGTTTATTGAACGTAGTAAATATGAGGGTGTATTTATGCCAGGATATAGAACCTGGAATTCTACTTATAATCCTTCAGAAACAGGCTTGTTATATGTTGATCATTGTGTAGGAAATGTTGGATGGAATCAAATGAATAAATGGGTGAGCTTTTATGAGAATGTAATGGGTTTCAAAAATATTCTAAGTTTTGATGATAATGACATTTCTACTGAATATTCTGCATTAATGAGTAAAGTAATGAGTAATGGAAATGGGTATGTGAAATTTCCTATTAATGAACCTGCAGAAGGGAAAAAGAAATCTCAGGTAGAGGAGTATTTAGAATTTTATGATGGAGAAGGTTGTCAGCATGTTGCTTTAGCTACTTTAGACATTGTAAAAACGGTAACTGAATTACAAAATAGAGGTATTGAATTTTTAAAAGTTCCCACAACCTATTATGATGATTTGTTGGATAGAGTTAGAAAGATAGACGAGGACCTTCAGCCACTTAAAGATCTGGGCATATTAGTAGATAGAGATGAGGAAGGGTATCTATTGCAAATATTCACGAAGCCAGTTGAAGATCGACCAACACTTTTCTTCGAAATTATTCAGCGAAAAGGAGCCAAAAGTTTTGGGAAAGGCAATTTCAAAGCACTTTTCGAAGCAATTGAAAGAGAGCAGGAGAGTAGAGGGAATTTATAATTAAATCATCTCGCTCGGGCTACTGTTCCTTCGAAGGTTTATTGTAATCAGCAACTGCCAAAATAATAGCTTTGTGAGATGAATAGATTTCTCTATTTACATTGAATAAAGTGGATATGTCTTTTTCAAACAATCCATTTTTGTTTGAATGCAAATAAAAGTCGCTCATTTTCTTGTCAAATTGATTCTTTAGTTTTGATGATAATTGGGCGATTTTTTGAATAGTATCTTCTTTGTTTGTACTCGCTGTAATATTTTTTAATTCAGTATAAAATTCTGCTGTGTCTTTTGTTAGTTGTTGATATTGGCTAAATTTTATTTCGTTAATTGAACTACTTAATTCTCGTAAATCTTCAAAAATATCTTTTATACTTTTTGCTGAATACATGGCGTTTCTTATGATTTCCATTAATAGATTGATGCGTGCAATATATTTTTCAATATTTTTTTGTTGCATCAGTTTTGAATAAAATAGAAGTATTTCACCTTCTGCTTGTTTCAATCTATTGTAGTTTTCAATATGAGTAAGACTTATTTGAAAAGACTCAATGTTTAATTCAAAAACTTTATTGATAAACAATTCAACTTCTCGCTCCATCATTTCCAGAGAAAGGCTTGGTGTCTCTTTATTAGGTGATGATAGGTATTTTGTTGATAATTGATTTGAATCTTTGAATTGCCTCTCTAAGAAATTGCCATAATTTCCCAAGAAAAAGTAAAACAAAACTACACCAGTTATATTGATAAATGATTGAAAGGAAACTAAAATAATTATTGGATCATGTATGTGTAAAATTTGTTGGATGAATACAATGATAGGTGATATGAAAATAAACCCCAATGCTGATGTAGTAAAATTGAAAATAAAATTGCCTAATGCGATTCTTTTTTTAGCGGCTATTCCACCAATCGATCCGAGTAAAATTTTAATGGTAGTGCCTAATTCAGCACCTAAAACCATTGCAATAGCGGTTTCAATTGGAATAAACTTGGCGTACAAGGCACTCAATACTAAAACTACAGTAGCTGCACTCGTTTGAATTAAAGAAGTGATCAAGAAGCCAAGTAAAACAAAGAAAATTTTTGGATATTGAAGAAAGGGGATTATGTTAAAATGTTTAATAGAATTATCCATGCTTTCTTTCATGAACTGTAAGCCTAAAAGTAGCATTCCAAGTCCCAAGCAAAATCTAGAAAAACGATAAATATTTTTTCTCCTATTAAACACAATCATTGCAATGCCAGCAATGCCTATAAATGGGAGTGTAATTAGATTGAGATCAATTTTAAAGCCAATAATCGCAACTAGCCAACTATTAAATGTTCCACCGATATTGGCCCCAAGTACAACTGCCAATGAATTGCGCATGGAAATCATCCCAGAACCTACCAATGACAATACCATTAGATTAACAATAGAACTACTTTGCAATAAAGCAGTAATTAATATTCCACTAATGATTGCCTTGAATTTGTGATTTGTTTGCTTCTGTAGAAAGAGTTTAAAGGATCTGCCTTCGATATGTTTCAGTGAGTCTTCTAAAAGATTCATTCCATAAAGAAACAAGCTCAGCCCTGCTAAGAGCATCCAGAATTCACTTATAGTCATTGTTGTAAAATAAGAATAGTAAATAAGGGTACTTGCCTATTTATTATTAAAGTTGAGTGACAAAATACTCTTTTACAAATGCAATTTTTTGGTTGGCTGTTAATTTATCCGTTTGTTGAATATGGAATTTAATATTTGAAAACAAATGATTTTTTTTCAAAATATTCAAAAGCTCAGTTCAGCATTTGTCGGACCAAATAGCAAGACCTCGTCATATTGCCTGATCTCTGTTCCTATTTTTTGATAAAACTCATTTTGTTGATGTTGTTCCCTGTTGTGGGTGAGCTGCTCGCTTTTTTCTAAACTGTCATGCTCTGATGTTGTTGTAAAAGAAGAGAAGAGTGTGTGGTTAGCTGCTTCATCAATAGGGAATTTGATGAAAAGGGCGCTTGCATGATCCATGAAAATGCCTATTTTATGATTGATTTTCATAACCTTTATTTTATAGATGAAAGAACTATTTCGAACCTCTATAAAGGTACAACCATTTAAGTCAGCATCATTAAATCATTTTTTTAAACAGTCCTTACTTGTAAATTCACTCATTCCACCTGCCATATTGGTAACATTGGTAAATCCGTTTTGGGTTAACATATAGCTGGCTCTTGGGCTTCTATGGCTATGAGAACAATACACAATTATTGCTTTATTCTTCATTGACTTTGCTAATTCCTGAACCGGGATATTGATGGCATTTTTAAAAGTTCCAAAATTAGGATCAGCTTTGCCAGCAAACTCTTCTTTAGTTCTTACATCTAACAAAACAACATCTGGATGTGATTTGATATAATTGCAAACATCATTTGGTTGAATTGTTTTAAATGTTATTGATTTTGTTTTTACTAATTCCATGTTGCAGGACTTACATACTCCTGCCTGCTGGTAAGTTGCTTTATCGCAGTCGTATCCGCAGGGAATACATTGATAGGTGGCTTTATTGTTTGAATTGGTCTGAGCAAAATTACAATTAACAATAGTAATGATGATGATTAATACTAATATGAATTTGTTCTTCATGATTTTATTTGTTGATTTTCCAATCTTGTTTTTTTATTTCGTATACATAATTCAATGAACTGTCTTCTCCATAATATTCATGAACTTCTTCGGCTATTTTTATCGCACCGATTCTTTCGATAGCTTTTTGAGATCGAATATTTCCTGCTCCAATATGAAAAATGATACTATCTACAAACTGAAAAGCATAATTGATCATTAAGTGTTTCGCTGATTGATTGAATGGTTTCCCCCAGCAATCCCTTGAAAAAAAAGTATAGCCAATTTCAATTGAATGGGCAATTTGGTCGTAATTACAGAAACGACTACTTCCAATCGGTTCTCCGTTTGATGTGTTTAAAAATAAAAATGCACCTTTCGATTCAATAGCCCCTTGGAAATAATTTTGAAACACTTCTTTTTTGTACCTGTTTTTGTTGGGGTGTTGTTCCCAAATCAAAGGGTCAGCGGCAACTGCATACAATTTGTCAAATTCACTTGTTTGAAGGGGAACTAAAGAAATCCATTCATTGTTTAAATGGGTTGGTTGAACATCAAACATTAGAAATCAATTAAAATGAAGTTTAAAGTTATGCGATATTGATATATTATTATATATTGTATTTCATTCTTAGTAGTATTAGTGTGGAAGGCCAGTGGGATTCTTTAACCATATATTAAAACCTATCTACATGGATACAAATTCCCTTAAAAAGGCTTTATTGTTAATGTTGGTGATTGTTACTACTGCATTGGTAAGTTGGGAAATACGATTGCGAAAAATTGGCGTTCAACCAACTTTTGATGCAGGAGATGTACTTTGGTCCGATAAAAGGGCCATGGTATATGAGTCCAAAGATAAAGTGACTGTTTTTATTGGTTCTTCCAGAATTCACTTTGATATTGATATACCTACATGGAAAACTGCTACTGGTAAGCAAGTAGTGCAATTAGGTATAGATGGAAGTTCTCCAATGCCAGTGCTTACCAATTTGGCGGATGATCCGAATTTCAAGGGAAATTTAATTATAGATATAACAGAAGGATTGTTTTTTTCTACTTCTCCATTTAATATGGAGGAGCCCAATAAAGGATTAAAATATTTTAAGGATAGGACCTTTGCTCAAAAAGCAAGTTTCCAGATAAATAAGGTATTGGAAAGTAGGTTTGCTTTTTTAGACAAGGAGAATTTTTCAATGAATGCTTATTTGGCTGAATTACATCTTCAAAACAGGCCTAAGGTTTTTGAAATGCCTATTTGGCCTTGGCAATTTTCTGGGGCTTCGTTCGACAACCAAGCTATCATGTACCCTGTATTTGTAAGCGATACCAACTTACAGGTTAGGGTTAGAAATATTTGGGCCATGTTTGCAAAAATGGGGGAGAAAGATGTTCCGATGCACGGAAAAGAATTAGATTCTCTATTAAATGTGGTGAAGGTTTCTGTAGATAAAATTAAGTCCAGGGGAGGTAATGTGTTCTTTACAAGAACTCCATCAAGCGGACCCTATTTAATCGGAGAGCAAATGGGCTTCCCAAGGGATAAATATTATGAAAGGGTCTTAGCAACAACTGGTTGCCAGGGAATGCATTTTCAGGATTATGCTCCAACTAAAAATATGATATGCCCAGAATGGTCGCATTTAGACCAACCACAGTCAGTCGTTTTTACTAAAGAACTCATCCGTGTATTAAGGGAAGAGAAAGGATGGAAACTCTAATTAATCATTAACAAATTTTTTCTATGATATTTAATTCTTACACATTCGTTGTATTTTTTATCATCGTAATGATTTTGCATAATCTTCCTTTTTCTTGGAAGACCAAGAAGATCAATTTATTGCTAGCGAGTTATATTTTTTATGCTGCTTGGAATCCTGTTTTTATTTTGTTGTTATGGTTGTCTACCATTATTGATTTTTATGTGGGCAAGGCATTGTATGTTCAAGAAGATAAAAGAAAGAAAAATATATTATTGGTGGTGAGTTTAATTGGTAATTTATGCATGTTGATCTTCTTTAAATATGGGACTTTCTTATTGGATAATTTCCTGACATTGGTAAATGCATTTGGAGTTGATTTTCATCCAGCAAAACCCAATATTATTTTACCAGCTGGTATTTCCTTCTATACTTTTACCACATTATGTTATACCATCGATATGTATAAAAAAGAAAGTGCTCCAGTAAAATCTTTATTGGATTTTTCTTTATTTGTTACATTCTTTCCGCATTTGGTAGCAGGGCCGATTGTGCGTCCTCCTCAATTAGTACCGCAATTTGAAAACGAAAGAAAAGCCAGTCAAGATCAAATTATACAAGGATTGTTTTTGTTGAGTTTAGGTTTGTTCATGAAAGTGGTATTAGCAGATAGTATGCTTGCTGTTGCAGCAAATGCCGTGTTTAATTCAAATCAACCCTTGGCATCATTAGATGCATGGATGGGAGTGCTGGCCTTTTCTGGTCAAATATTTTTTGACTTTGCAGGATATTCAACTTGTGCAATAGGAGTGGCTGCCTGTTTGGGTTTTGCGCTACCACAGAATTTTTTATATCCATACGCGGCAATCGGTTTTTCAGATTTTTGGCGGAGATGGCATATTACTTTATCTGCATGGTTAAGAGATTATTTATACATCCCATTAGGTGGAAATAGAAATGGAAAATTCAAAACATACCGAAACTTAATGATTACCATGTTGCTTGGTGGTTTATGGCATGGAGCCAACTGGACATTTGTTGCATGGGGTGGTTTACATGGATTTTATCTTTGGGTAGAGAAAGCCATTTTAGATGCAAGAAAAGAAACAAACAAGCCAAGTTTTGTACCGAAGTTTTTGTTGGCAATGGCCACATTCTTCTTAGTGAATGTTACATGGGTATTTTTTAGAGCGGGTACATTCACACAAGCCGGTAGCATTTTACAATCAATGTTTGGAATGATGCCTCAAGGAAATGCAGTATTAACAACACTGGCCATTTGGAAAGTTGGCGTAATTGTAGTGGGAATGTTTCTTGCTCAATGGTTGATGCGCAACCGATTAGTGCTTGAAGTAATTCCTAAGCTTTCCTGGTGGGCATTCGGCAGTATATGGGCCGTCATGTTATTATTGCTGATATGGAGTCAGGAGAGCGGTAGTTCCTTTATTTATTTTCAGTTTTAAAGCTTAAGTGGAGCGCTTTACAATAAATGCTTTATTGATTTTATCCAATTTAGGAAATTGCTTAAAAAACAATGCAGGATATTTTTGTAAAGTGTCTAGCTTACTCATTGTTTTGCCTTCATAACCTCCATATAAAGAATCTACCACTTCAATGCCATTGATTACTTTACCAAATGGTGGATATCCTCTAACTCCATTGGCTAATACAGTATCTAAACGTGGATTGTCTTTTAAATTAATAAATAGCGTGCTTCCCCTTGTTTCTTTGCCACTTCTGGCATAACTCATGTATCCCTTTATATTACTTTGAATAACAGGTTCGTCAGCCAATTTATAAGGCTTCCAGTATTTTAAAATTGCAGTATCATTATTCCCCCATTGTGCAACAAAATTTGGAACGACTCTGTAAAATACAGCGTTGTTATAGTAACGATGTTTCACTGTTTGATAAAAACGATCTGCAGCCAGTGGAGACCATGCTCTGGTAATTTCAACATCAAATATTCCTTTAGTGGTTTCAAATCGAGTGATAAATGTTGCAGGAGCTTCTTCTTGTAACCATTTCGATTTGAAGGTTGGTTTAGCGCAAGCACAAAATAAAATCAATACTGAAATTATTTTTAGAAAGTTGAACGTTGAATTAGAATGAACCACTTGTGTTAGTTTATAAAAATAAATGATTAATTATGAAGTTACTTTTTAATAATAGAAGTTAAGACTTGATATAAATCCAGGCATTCTTGCCAGAATCAAGCGTTACATTGACTCTTTTATAAGCATCAACTTCGTATGAATCGGAT
>REAV01000094.1 GCA_004294465.1 Sphingobacteriia bacterium
TAGAAGATTTGATAAGCGAGATAAATGTAAAGACAATAAAGTTGTAGAAGCTTTGATAATCAAGATAAATTTGAAGAAAATGTGAAGAAGACAAAGTTGTATTGATCAGAAAAGAATAGAAACCTCCTAAATAAGGAAGAAACAATCGATGCGTTCCCAGTAAACCATCTAATACAATTTCCAGTACTTCTAAATTGATGATGATAAATCCAGCATAGATAATCAAGTGCATAACAGCAACTAATGGATTCTTGAACATTTTCTTTTGCCCAAGTGCCAATAAGATCAGATTTTTCCATCTTTTGCCAGGTTGGTCAGATAAATCTTCATCCTTCCCCAAAAAAATATTTCTTTTAATTTCACTGGCTTTTTTAGTGAATAAGCCAATGCCCAAAACTGCTAAAACTAGGAATCCGATTTGAGGGAGATACTGCATAGAAATTGATTATGCTGCTAAGATAGTTAATTAGTACTTTCACTTGCCAATTGTTGAATGCATTTTATGTTGTTAATTTGGACTATAAAACAAGATTATGCCTGAAAAAAGATACATTCTAAACCAACACCAAGCTGCTCAAAAAATACATAGGATGACGCTAGAGCTGGCAGAAAATCTGAGCGGAAATGATGCGCCTGTTGTTTTGATTGGAATTCGAAATAGTGGTACAACAGTGGCAGAAAAACTTGGAAAATTACTTCAACAGTATATTACTAATTCAATGCAAATTGTTTCAATGCAATTGGATAAAGATCATCCTACTGACGTGGTTTTAAGTGAACAAGTAGAATTGAATGGAAAAAATATTGTGATAATAGATGATGTTTCTAATAGCGGACGTACGCTGGTTTACGCGTTGAAACCTATTTTAGAAGGACATCCAAAAAGTATACAGACGATGGTTTTGGTGGAAAGAATGCATCAACTATTCCCTGTAAAGCCTGATTATGTGGGGCTTTCATTAGCTACCACCAAGGAAGACCACATTCAAGTAGAAGTGGTTAATGGAGAGATTGTTGGAGCATATGTTATATAACTATTATATTTAATGCAAATTCTATACTATTAAACATATTTTAATTTTGGAATATTTATCACTAAAATTGTTATCTAAATAAAATTCAACCTAACATGAACGCTGCCATACAAGAAAGAGTTAATATCTGGGTAAATGGAAATTACGACGCGCAAACGAAAGCAATCATAGCTGATTTGCAGAAAGATAATCCTGATGAATTAGCAGATGCTTTTTACAGAAATTTAGAATTTGGAACAGGTGGTTTACGTGGGTTAATGGGTGTGGATACCAATCGAGTAAATAAATATACCATTGGGATGGCCACTCAAGGTTTTGCCAATTACCTTAAAAAAACATATGGTAACGAAGAGATAAAAATTGCTATAGCGCACGATAGCAGAAACAACAGTCGATTCTTTGCTGAAACAACAGCAAATGTTTTTGCTGCTAATGGGATAAAAGTGTATTTATTTGATGCTTTACGTCCTACACCAGAATTGAGTTTTGCAATACGATATTTAGGATGCAAGGCGGGTGTGGTTTGCACAGCATCTCATAATCCTAAAGAATACAATGGATATAAAGCCTATTGGAATGATGGCGGACAATTGGTTCCCCCACATGATAAAAATGTAATTATAGAAGTTGAAGCAATTGATGGAGTTGATGCGGTTAAATGGACTGGTGGAGAATCGAATATCACCATTATGGGTATGGAAATGGATGATGCTTATTTAACGATGGTAGCAGGCCTAAGTGTTTATCCTGATGTGATTGCTAAACAACACGATTTAAAAATTGTGTATACCCCGATTCATGGTACTGGTATCACTTTGGTTCCACAAATGTTAACTCGTTTTGGATTTACCAATGTAACAATTGTTGAAGAGCAGGCTTCACCTGATGGTAATTTCCCAACAGTAGCTTATCCAAATCCTGAAGAAAGTGAAACCATGAGTATTGGGTTGAAAAAAGCCCAATCCCTTAATGCAGATATTTTATTAGGTACCGATCCTGATGCAGATAGAGTTGGTATTGGCGTTAAAAATCACAAAGGTGAATGGGTATTAATGAATGGCAATCAAACTGCAGTTTTGGCTTTTGCCTATATGATGGAAGCCAGAAAAGCCAAAGGGATTGCTCAACCCAACGATATGGTTGTTTCAACCATTGTTACTACAGAAATGATTAATGAGGTAGCCAGACAAAATAATGTGGCTTGTTATAATGTATTAACCGGGTTTAAATGGATCGCAGAAAAAATCAAAGAACTGGAAGGAAAAGAAAACTATGTAATAGGAGGGGAAGAAAGTTTTGGATTAATGATTGGAGATCAAATTAGAGATAAGGATGCGGTTAGTGCAGTTGGATTAATGTGCGAGATGGCAGCTTATGAAAAGAATCAAGGAAAGAGTTTATTCGATAAAATGATCGAATTGTATTTGCAGTATGGTTTTTATTATGAAACCTTAATTAGCATTACTAAAAAGGGTATGAATGGGCAGAAAGAAATTGCTAATATGATGGAAGGATATAGAACCAGCCCGCCATCTACTATTAATGGATCTGCTGTTATCACTTTATTAGATTATCAATTACAAACCGGCAAGAATTTACAGACAGGAGAAACCTGGCCGATTAGTTTGCCCAAGAGCAATGTATTGCAGTTTATTACTGCTGATGGAAGTAAGATTTCTGCTCGACCTTCTGGTACCGAACCGAAAATAAAATTCTATTTCAGTGTTAAAACCACTTTGAATTCAAAAGCAGAATTTGATGCAAAACAACTCGAATTAGAAAACAGAATTAAAGGGATCATTCAAAGTATGCAATTAGATTAACTATATTCGCGCCATGTCGCCCAATAGAGATTACAAAGATGATTTTCAACATAAAGGCATGCGCCGAAAGTTGATAGAAGTATTAAGAGAAAAAGGAATTAGCGATGAAGGGGTATTGGATGCAATGAATAAAATACCCCGTCATTTCTTTTTAGATTCTGCATTTGATAAAATTGCTTATGAGAACAGGGCTTTTCCTATTGCTGCAGATCAAACTATTTCTCATCCTTATACAGTGGCCTATCAAACGCAATTATTACAAGTAAAAAAAGGCGAAAAGGTTTTAGAAATTGGCACAGGTAGTATTTATCAAACAACCATTCTTGCTGAATTGGGAGCCCAATTTGTTTTTACTATTGAACGCCAAAAGAAATTATACGAAGAACAAAAGCTTTTTTATTTTTTCCGCAATCAATATCCTAATATTAAATTCTTTTACGGAGACGGATTTCAAGGGTTACCTACTTATGGGCCTTTTGATAAAATTATTATTACTGCAGCAGCTCCTTTTATTCCTCCAAAATTAATCGAGCAATTAAAGCCTGGTGGAATTATGGTTATTCCTGTAGATGAGGGTGAGGCTCAACGTATGTTAAGATTAAGTAAGTTGGAAGATGGCTCAATTAAAGAAGAAACTTTTGAAGAATTTTCTTTTGTGCCAATGCTTACTGGTAAAAATCAATAAAAAAACGGGGTAGTTATTAACTACCCCGTTTATCTATTATCCTTAATAACTTATCACTATTACTGCTGCATCATATCCATTCCACCACCTTGATCGGCTTTAGTATTCTTTCTTTTGAATAAGCTTGCATCAAATTTACCAAAACGATAACTGAAATTCAAGCGCAATACTTGTGGATCTCTTCTACGTTGATTGGTTTGATTGAAGAATGAACTTTCTGAATAAGATTGAAACAATTGGGTTCTGAAAATATCATTCATACTTAAAGTAAGGTTTCCGGTTCTGCCATTCTTCCAAGTAAAATCTTTTCGAATAGCTAAGTCAACGCCGTATCTTGGTAAATTATAACCCTGTGCTCCTGATTGTGGACCACCGCCACCAAACATCATACCACCGCCACCACCACGGCCGCCACCACCAGAATTCTGTGGCAATACTGTTTGACCTTGATAATCTCCACTCAATTGAATAGATAATCCTTTTGATACTTTAAATGTATTATTGAACTTGGTGAAAAAACTCCATTGTTGTTGAATCAAATCAGGTTGTCCAGGCACTGATGCATTGATTCTAGAATTAAACAAGTTAAAGTTTACAGTGATTTCCCACCACTTGGTAAGTGATGTTTTCTCCGTTAATTCCAATCCGAAACTTGTGGCACTATTAGCGTTAATATAAGTGCTGAAAAAAGCGCTATCGGTTGGAACTAATGCATTTTTATCGCGATATACGTAACGTGTAATTAAATCTGTAGAATATTTAAAGAAGACAGTTGCTAATAAATTCGACCCTTTTTTGTATGCATTGTTCCAAGACATTTCAAATGAATTGGTGAATTCAGGCCTTAATGCTGCATTACCTAAACTTATATTTTGCGGATCTGTATAATCAGGGAAAGGCATTAACTGGAAGAAGTTGGGTCTGTTAATTCTTCTAGAATAGTTAATTTGATAATCTACTTTATCATTCAATTTATATGTAAGGAATGCACTTGGAAACAAACTCAATGGGTAGGTTACTTTAAAGTT
>REAV01000228.1 GCA_004294465.1 Sphingobacteriia bacterium
CCGATGTTCAATTAGCGGCTTTAAAAGGTAAAGTAGTAGTGGTAGATTTTTGGGCTACTTGGTGTGGTCCATGTATAGCATCTTTCCCTGGTATGCAAAAAACAATAGATAAATACAAAAACAACCAAGATGTGGCATTTGTATTCATAAACACTTGGGAAAATCAAGAAACACAGGAACAACGTAAAAAAGAAGTTACTGAATTCATCAAATCCAAGAAATATACATTTAATGTATTATATGACACCAAAGATGATTCAGGCGAGTATAAAGTAATATCCAAATACAAAGTAGACGGCATTCCTACGAAATTTATCATAGGCAAAGACGGAAAAGTAAAGTTTAAGAGCGTTGGAGGGGATTCAAATGCAGACAAATTGGTGTCTGAATTGAGTGCTATGATTGAAATGGCAGGCAATTAATTTGGTTAAAAACATTAAAATACCTACTTTTGCCGCCCCAAATCTGTTATTGGCAGATTTTCCAACCTCGGTTGGAATCCACTGGGATAAACCAATTTTTAACCAAAAAAATTCAAGTAATGAACAATTACGAATTGATGGTGATTTTCACTCCGGTATTATCTGAAGAAGATTTCAAATCTTCACAGAAAAAATACCAAGATCTTATAGCCGAATTAGGCGGATCTACAGTGCACAGCAATCCTTGGGGATTGAAATCACTCGCTTACCCTATCCAGAAGAAAACCACAGGTATTTACTGGGTATTGGAGTACACTTTACCTGCTGAAGGAATCGAAAAAATGAAGATTCAGCTTTTACGTGATGAGCAAGTTATGCGTCACATGATGACCCGTCTCGATAAAAACGCCGTCGAGTACAATTACACTAAAAGAAATGGCGGATTTCCGAAACTTGATAAAACTGTAGCGTAATCATGGCAAAGAACGAAATCAAATACCTGACAGCAATTAAGCAGGAGAAGCCAAAGAAGAAATTTTGTCGCTTCAAGAAATACGGTATTAAGTATGTTGACTATAAAGACATCGAGTTTTTGAAGAAATTCGTAAACGAGCAAGGTAAATTATTGCCTCGTCGTTTAAGCGGGAACTCTTTGAAGTATCAACGCAAAGTAACAGAAGCTGTAAAGAAGGCACGTCAAATGTCTTTAATGCCTTTTGTAACTGACTTATACAAATAAACCAAT
>REAV01000229.1 GCA_004294465.1 Sphingobacteriia bacterium
ATTTGGCAGACCCGGATGCAAATGGAGCGGAAAAATCGTTCTTTTCATAAATTGGGAATGGATATTCTGTATATCCATCATTGCCTAACTCTGTTTGCCATACATCTTTGGCATTCTTACTCATTACTATACCAATAGATTCATATTGGTCTTTCAGTAATATTAATCTGTCTAAGATCAGTTTAGCATAAATTGATCCGCTGGCTCCTGTAATAGCAATAATAATTTTATTGGGCATATAGTATTAACAAATTTACTAAGGAAAGGTTAAGTTACTGTAAAAAAAATACCCTCACTAGGAGGGTATTGTTCTGTACTCTGTTAAATAGGGAAATTATTTATACATGATTTCGTAATACTCATGTGCCATTCGATTGCTATCAAATTGGAAACGAACATCCATCATTCCGTTTTTCATGATCTGTCTCCAAGTATCAAAATTGTCGTAATACATTGGAATGATTTGTTGCTCTAATATTTCATATGCTTTGTTCAAATCATATTCATCCTGATCATGTTGAGACATATTTTCGTAATCGGCTTTAGGAACTACAAACCCGTTATTTCCATGATTGATGAATTCTGGTATCCATCCATCATCAGTTGAAAAATTCACAGAACCATTCATGGCTGCTGTCATACCTGAAGTACCCGAAGCTTCTCTTGGAACTCTTGGATTATTCAACCAAACATCAGATGCTTGTTTTAAACGCTTACTTAATGCTAATTCATATCCTACTAAAACGGCTACATTTTTATAATTTTTACTCAAATGAACTAAATTATTGAATTGTGAAATCGCAGGGTAATCTACTGGATAAGGTTTTCCTGCCCAAATAATTTGAACCGGGTATTTCGTATTGCTAAGCATTTTTTCAAAACGCTCCATATCGTAGGTAAGCATATCTGCACGCTTGTATCCTGCAAATCGACGAGCCCAAACAATGGTCAATACATTCGGATCGAATACTTTACCTGTTTGATCAGCAACAATTTCAAAAGCTCTTTTCTTTAAAAACTTTTTGCGATCGTCATAAATCACATCGTTTTTATCTTCCATGGCTTTATACATCTGCTTATCCGACCAATAGTACCAGTTCTGAGCATTGGTGATAGAAGTAATTGGGCAAATACCTTCATAGTCCTTCCACATCTCT
>REAV01000077.1 GCA_004294465.1 Sphingobacteriia bacterium
TACCATCGATAAGGAAGAAGATATCTCCTATTTAAAAGCATTCATCATCGGAATTTTTCAATGCCTCGCCATGATCCCAGGTATGAGCAGGTCTGCTTCTAGTATTATCGGTGGAATGCAACAAAAACTCACCAGAAACCTTGCAGCAGAATTTTCTTTTTTCTTAGCAGTTCCTACCATGGCTGCTGCAACAGGTTATAAATTGCTAAAAGCCTTCAAAGAATATCCCCAAATGCTCACCACCAAAAGCAATTTAGTTTTATTGGGAATCGGCAATGTAGTGGCTTTTATTGTTGCTTTGATTGCCATTCGTTTCTTTATATCTGTTTTACAAAAATATGGTTTCCGTTTTTTTGGATGGTATAGAGTAATTGTTGGATTGATTTTAATTACACTTATTTATACTGGTTATTTAAAATAGACCCCATGAAAACAGCAAGCAAAAAAGTGATCAATGGCTGGGCTATGTACGATTGGGCAAACAGCTCTTATAATCTGGTAATTACATCCACCATTTTCCCGGCTTATTATGAAGCGATTACGGGTGATGGAAATGAAAATACTTCCGTTGATACTGTTCAATTATTTGGAAGAGAATTTGTGAATACCTCTTTGTATAACTATGCATTAGCCATCGCTTTTATTATTGTAGCAATCAGTTCTCCCATTCTTTCCTCTATTGCCGACTATCGGGGCAATAAAAAGAAATTCTTGTTTTTCTTTTGTACAATTGGCAGCATTGCCTGTTCATCCATGTATTTTTTCACCAAAGATAATTTAGCATTTGGCTTAACCTGCTTAATTATAGCCTGCATAGGATTTTGGAGCAGCCAGGTTTTTTACAATTCTTTCTTACCTGAAATTGCAGCCCCTGAAGATCAAGACAGAGTTAGTGCAAAAGGTTATTCAATGGGCTATATTGGTAGCATGATTTTACAAATCATCTGCTTTGTTTTTGTATTGTCTCCAGATAGTTTTGGTATAACTGTGGGCAAAGCATCACAAATTTCTTTTTTATTAGTAGGAATTTGGTGGTGGGGGTTTGCACAATTTTCTTTAAGTCGTTTACCTAAGAGCATTCCTATAGGAAATTCAAAAACAGAAAATATATTTACAAAAGGATATAAAGAATTAAATAAAGTTTGGCATCAGGTAAAAGCTATGCCCGTTTTAAAAAGGTATTTATTGGCATTTTTCTTTTATAACATGGGGGTACAAACAGTCATGTTAGTAGCTACTTTATATGGCAAGAGCGAACTCAATATTCCAACAACCAACCTCATCATCGCCATATTAATCATTCAATTTATTGCTATTCCGGGTGCATATACTATTGCCTTTTTATCCAAGAAAATTGGAAATTTCAATGCATTGATGGTAACTGTTTTTTTCTGGATTGTTCTTTGTGTTGTTGGTTACAATTTACCTAAAAATGGTGTTTATGAATTTTATGGCTTAGCAGTATTGGTTGGTTTTGTTATGGGTGGCATTCAATCTTTGAGCAGAAGCACATATGCCAAATTAATGCCCGAGACCAAAGACACTACTTCTTTTTTTAGTTTCTATGATGTTACTGAAAAGATTGCCATTGTTATTGGCATGTTTAGCTTTGGTTATATCAATGAATTTACAGGCTCACAGAGAAACTCTGTTTTGGCATTGGTAGTATTTTTTGTACTTGGGTTATTTATTTTGTACAGTGCGGCAATTACTCAAAAACGTCAAAAAAACAATGCAATTATTTAGTATTAATACAGGCTATTTTAAATTAGATGGGGGCGCCATGTTTGGTGTAGTCCCTAAAAGCATGTGGAATAAATTAAACCCTGCTGACGAAAATAATTTATGCAATTGGGCATTGAGAAGTTTATTGATAAAAACTGATGATCAACTGATATTAGTAGATACTGGAATGGGCAATAAACAGGACGCCAAGTTTTTCAGTCATTATTATCTCAATGGAAATGATAGCTTAGAAAGTTCATTGGCTCAGCATGGATTTTCCAACAGTGATATTACCGATGTGTTTCATACTCATTTGCATTTTGATCATTGTGGAGGAACAATCGTAAAAGAAAACGATCAATTGATTGCAGCATTTCCGAATGCCCAGTTTTGGAGTAATGCAAAACATTGGGATTGGGCTGTTAATCCCAACGAAAGAGAAAAAGCTTCTTTTCTAAAAGAAAATATTCTCCCTATTCAAGAAACAGGTAAACTACAATTTGTTCCAACTCCTCTTTCAGATTTTGATTCAAATAATTTATTGGGCTCGAGCGATTTCATCAAAGACATTTCTATTCGATTTGTAAATGGACATACCAATTCAATGATGCTCCCTCAAATCAATTATAAAGGAAGAACCATTGTTTATATGGCCGATCTTCTTCCTTCAACCGCACATATTCCTTTGCCTTATATCATGGGCTATGACATGTTCCCTTACACTACTTTACAAGAAAAAAAATCATTCCTGAAAGAAGCTGCCGAAAACAATTACGTATTATTTTTTGAGCATGATCCTATTAATGAATGTTGTACTGTTCAGGAAACTGAAAAAGGGATTCGTGTAAAAGAAATATTTACATTAGATAGTTTATAACTATCGTTGGGACATTAAGGATACTAGCGGATGTCTTAAATTTTTGTATCCCATCATATCCACTTTTACAGAACCTACCGAAATAGGACTTTCAATGCGCACAGGAATATGGTTGGCATCATCGGTAACCCATACAGTCATTTTTTCGCCTCCAGAAAAAATAGTGCCTTTTACCAATAAGGGACTAAACTTTATGGCTTTAAATGTTCCATACTTGGTTTTAATTTGTTCTTTACCCAAGTATTTGATGTACAAACTATACACTTCATTATCAAGAAACATGGAGAATGGAATTTTTTCATCGGGATTGTATTTGCTATAATCGATGTTTCTTGCATAATAGATTGCACTCAAAACGTCTTGCACACATGCAGGAATTTTTACAACACCCTTACTTGATGTAGCGGTATTCTGATCCTTATTAAATGTAATGTTCTCATTGATCTTATATCCGCCTTCATCAACATTTCTGATAAATTTTAACGGCTGTAATGTATTGGTATCTATATAAGATTCATACTGGTCTCTTACTTTAAAAATCCAATCGTATCTGCTATTAGAAGTTCCAGATCCAATTACATGGTATACCGGTTTATTATTGAGTTTTTCTGCATTCACAGAAAAAGTAGCTGCTCCGGCATTTATATAAATGCCAATAACTGAATAATAAATAGTGTAACTAATAGATTCTCCTTGTTGAAATGCATTGTTTCGTAATCCACAAAAATCATCTCCTGCAGAAATCGATTTTGTAGTTAACAAAACAATCAATAAAAAAATGAGTCGTTTTATCAATTTGAACTATTTTTTCTGAATAATCTTAATCCCAAGATAAATAAAGTACCACCAATTGCTGGTAAGATTAAGTTAATTAACCAAATTCCTCCTGCAGTTGCTATAATTCCTATTGAATTAGAACTAACCAATCCAAATAACAATAAGCTTACTTTCCCTCTAACCCCCATTTCCGCTAAAGCAATGGTTGGAACGATGGCCAAAACTAAAAAAAGTACGCCTACTAAAGCAAAGGCATCCAGCCAAAAAACAGACACATTAAATACATCCAACAATAAAGTATATTGAACCAAAAAAACAAAATACCTTCCAAATGAAAGAGATAGAATATGTATCAATTCTCTCCAATGAAAATCTTCCAATTTTTCTATAAAAAAACGATACTTAGAAATCAGTGGAATTCTCTCCAATAATTCAATCAATCCTGATAATCTAAAATAGGCCAAAGTAAAAAGAATGATTCCCGCTGTAATCACATAGATCAATCCAACCAACCAAAATTCCGATAACCCATTTAACTGGTTGGTATGATTCAAAATAAAAACCTTCATATAGAACAAAGCACCTACTCCCATTGTGAATGTGGCAATAATTTGTGCCATGCTTCCAACAAAAGAAAGCACTATCCCTCTTAATCTATTTCCTTCCTTTAAAAATGCTGATCTACCAGCAGATTCTCCAATTCGGTTGATGGTATTAAAGCCTAATGCCTGCCCGGCTAAAATTTGCCGGAATGCATTTAAGAAACTAATTGATTCAATCCCCTTTATTTGCAATTGCCATTTCCTTGCTTCAATGCCCCAATTCACAAACATTAATGCAATGGCAGTAATGAGCTTCCAACGATGTTCTTCTTGAAAGGCTTTCAGAATTAAGTCCCAGGATTGTTGAACATCTACTTGGTGATTTACTTGCTGGTATATAGAATAGGAAAGCCAGATAAAAAGCAATGGGCCAACTATATAATTGAGAATATTTTTGAGCTTTTTGTTCAAGCAAATGATTTACACAAAGATAAGGCACAAGATGTAGTGAGTTGGAAAACGATTCGTATTTTCACGAATAATGAAATACGATACGATTATTCTGGGAGTTGACCCAGGAACTCAAATAATGGGCTACGCTTTATTGGGCATTCAAAAAGGCAAACCCAATTTATTGTTGATGGATGTGCTGAAATTGACCAAAGAAAAAGACATTTATGCCCGCCTAGAAATGATTCATACCAAAATAACTGAACTCATTAAAGAATATCAACCCAATTCCTTTGCCATTGAAGCCCCTTTTTTTGGGAAAAACATACAGAGTATGTTAAAGCTTGGTAGAGCGCAGGGAGTGGCCATAGCGGCAGCAATGCAAGCTCAATTATTGGTTACTGAATATGCTCCAAAAAAAGTAAAACAATCTATTACTGGCAATGGAAATGCCGACAAAGACCAGGTATGGAAAATGTTGAAGCATATTCTGCAAATAGAGGAACAGCCAAAACACTATGATGCAACCGATGCATTATCTGTAGCACTTTGTCATTTTTATCAAAACAATTCGGTGATCAATAAAACCGGTAAACCATTAAAAGGCTGGGGAGATTTTTTAGCAAAAAATCCAGAAAGATTGAAACGTTAGAAAGCAAGTGCATAGACTATTGCAAATGTTCCAATATTGCCATTTGCACTTCTTTAAGTTCGTCAGGAGATAATTGCAATTTAGGGCGATTGAAATTTAAATCATCCGCACTGTTAATGGGAACCAGATGTAAGTGTGCATGTGGCACTTCTAATCCCACAACGCTTAATCCGCAACGATTACAAGGGAAAGCTTTTTCAATGGCTTTTGCAATTGGTTGTGCAAATACCAGAATTTCTGAAAGATATTCTGAAGTCAAATCAAAAAAACAATCCGTCTCCACTTTAGGTACTACCAATACATGTCCTTTTACCAAAGGAAATATATCTAGAAATGCAAAAAAATGATCATTCTCTAAAATGATATAAGATGGAAATTCCCGAGCAATTAATTTAGAGAAAATAGTCATTTGAGCAAATGAATTAAATGGTGATTTTTTCAATTTTAAATTTCATCATTCCATTTGGTGCACTTATTTCAGCCACATCTCCAATAACCTTGCCCATTAAACCCTTTCCTATTGGGGATGCTGCAGATATTTTTCCCAACTTCAAATCGGCTTCTTTTTCTCCAACCAATTGGTATGTTACTGTTTTCTTAGTAGCCATATTGGTAATTGTAACTTTAGTTAGAATAGTTACTTTGCTGGTATCGATAGTAGTTGTATCTACAATTTTCGCATTGGCAATCATCCCTTCCAATTGCTTGATTTTCGCCTCCAACATGCCTTGAGCTTCTTTTGCTGAATCGTATTCTGCATTTTCTTTTAAATCGCCTTTCTCTCTTGCTTCAGCTATAGCCCTCGAAGCCGCAGGACGATCCACCGATTTCATTTGATGTAATTCCTCCCTCATTTTATCAAAGGTCTCCTTCGTTACATACATATTCTCACTCATACAATGGCTTTAAGATTGGTAAAAAAAAATACAACGCCACATTTTATTGCGGCGTTGCATGTATACAAATATAAAAAAATCTTTCCGTATAGCATTATTTATTGGGTGAGAATAAAAATTTGGTTGGAAATAAAAAGAATCTATATTTGCAGTGTACTACTACACTAATACACTATTTATGATTCAATTTTCGGACATCTACTTTGGTTATTCAAATGCCAAACCCCTTTATTCAGGGCTTAACTTGAGCTTGAAAGCAGGAAGTATTTATGGTTTACTGGGGAAAAACGGAGCCGGTAAATCAACCCTTCTTAAAATAATGGCCGGTTTGGTTTATCCTCAAAAAGGGCAAATAGAGGTATTAGGGGCCAATCCAATTAAAAGGCAACCCTCCTTTTTAGAGCAGGTATTTTTTATTCCAGAGGAAATAGATACTCCCAATATTCAAGTGCTCGATTTTGCTAAAGAACACCTACCCTTTTACCCAAAGTTCAATTTTTCACAGTTTAAAAACCATTTGGCAGAACTAGAAGTGCCATTAACAAATTTAAAAGCAATGAGTTTCGGGCAAAAGAAAAAAGTATGGATAGCATTGGGGCTTGCGGCAAATACAGCGCTATTAATTCTAGACGAACCAACCAATGGATTAGACATACCTTCTAAAAGAAAATTGCGAAAAATAATGGCTGCCAATATTCATGATGACAGATGCATAGTCATAAGTACCCACCAAGTTAGAGATTTAGACAGTTTAATTGATCGAATACTTTTGGTAGATGAGGGTGAAGTAATTGCCAATGCTGGCACCGATGAAATTACTGAGAAATTAGTGTTTAAGCAAGTAGGTAATCAGGAATATTTAGAAGAGCCTCTATATGCCGAAAATAATTTGATGGGTCAATTGGTAGTAATGAAAAGAAGTGAAGAAGAGCCTGCAACAAGAATGGATATTGAGCTATTTTTTAATGCTGGCATAGCAAACAAAAAAGCATTTAACAAACTATTTAATCACTAATCATGAATAATCACTTTAGCCTCCCGAGGTATTTTTTACTCCTGAGAAAATTCATAAAAGAAAATAGCAAAAGTTATATACTAATTTTAATTGCGGGAATTGGTATTATATTTCTTGTATATGGTTTAATGATAGTATCTAATTTTCACAGCCCTTTCCCTGATGGTAGTAGAAAATTAGTTTTTACTGCAGGGCTCTTATTTGGAGGAACCTTATTCTCTGCAAGCTTCTATGGCTTTTTTAGTGCTCAGGCCAAAGGCATTCAATACTTACTGCTACCAGCTACGAATGGAGAAAAACTTTTAATAGGTTTTTTGTTTACGCAAATAGTTTATATCGGTATTTATTTACTTGGCTTTATGGGAATCGATTTACTTCTTTGCAATATTTACAACAAGTTTATAGCAATACCAGAATGGGTTTCTGAGTGGCAATTACATTATTATAAAGCCCAGTATATTTACGCTTCCGATACCTTATTACTAAAGGAAATGATTGTATTATATTTTATCCTTACTAGTATTGCGCATTTTGGATCACTCTGTTTCACCAAAAATGCTTTTGTAAAAACATCGATTGTTTTTATTATTTTGTTAGCTGGGGTAATCTATCTTAACAACAAAATGTTAGTAATGATCATTCCTGAAGAAATAATGCCTCACGGTAAATATTTTCAGGATTCATTTAGAATAGGGCCTACAAAAACGCCAACTGGAATTATTGCATTACCGGAGCGTTGGCAAGCAATAGTAACCTGGGTTATCCCTACTTTTTTATTTATCAACTTTTGGACAGCCAGTTATTTTAAACTGAAAGAAAAACAAGTATAATTTTAATAATAGTTCATGAATTTTAGTTCGAACAAAGCCATTTATATTCAAATTGCTGATTTGATTTGCGAGAAAATTCTTTTGCGAGAATTTAAGCAAGACGAGCGCATACCCTCGGTTAGAGAATTGGCGATTGATTTAGAAGTGAACCCCAATACAGTTATGCGTACTTATGAATACCTGCAAAGCTTAGATATAATTACTAATAAAAGAGGAGTTGGTTTTTATGTTAGCAATGAGGGTGTTAAAAAAGCTACTGATTATAGAAAAGCGGAATTTATGGAACAAGAACTACCTGGATTATTAAAAACAATGGCTTTATTAAAAATTGAACTAAGCGAATTAAACGCACTATTTCAAACTTACCATCAAAATACTAAAAAGAGTAACCCATGAAAAAAAGCTCCATCGCCCTATTAATAGCCATCACTGGTTTATTTCTCTGTTTTACGGTAGTGAATCTGAAACTAAAATCTGAGTATAGTAAAGGACATATTCAATCGCCAATGAAAACAAATATACTATCTGAGTTTCACCATATAAAAGAGTTAAATGCATTATCCAGTAAAGTGAATGATTACCAACGAAACATTTTAATTTACCAGCAAAAAGACTCCAATGCATTGGTACATGATTATTATACACCTGCAGGAGTAAATTATTTTGTACAAAATGACACCCTTTTTATAGAACACGACTCAACTTATGTACAAAATGGATATGATATTAAAATTTATTGTAAAAATCTAGAATCTCTAAATGCAAGTAGATCGTTTATTACACTAGTCAATTATTCATCAGATAGTATTTCACTTACTTCTAGTGTTAATGCAAGTATAAATTGCGTTCATATACAAAGCAATTATATAAGCATGAATATAAGTGATGAATCCTCCATAGCTATAAGCGCCATCGATACCATTAACAAAGCTGATATTTATATTCAAAACAACGGATATTTAAATGCCTCGAATATTTACTTCAAAGAAAAAAAATTAACCATTAAAAACAATGGTTCTGTTAGAGCATCAGGGCAATCACTGAAGAATTTTGGAATAATTACTGATATCAAAAACTAAAATCCTAATTTTTGCAAAATCACTACAGCCATTCTCTCTAAAGCTTCTTCACTATAGCCAGCAATATGGGGGGTTATTAGTACTTGAGACAAATTCATTAAGCTTAATAATTGCTTTTTTTCATCGGAGTTTAACTGGCCAATTTTTTCATTCTCTAAAACATCTAGCCCAGCTCCTTTAATCTGATCATTTTTTAAAGCAGCAATTAATGCCTGGGTGTCCATCGTTTTACCTCTTGAGGTATTGATGAAATAAGGTTTTTGCATCAGCTGATTAAAAAAATCAGCATTGGCAAAATGATAGGTTTCTTCTGTTAAAGGCAAATGCAAACTTACCACATTTGCCAATTGGGCAATTTGCTCCAGACTAGCTTCTCGAATATTACCATTAGCAAATCCTGTTTTATATTTATCGTAGGCCAAAACAATTACATCAAAAGAACTTAAGAGTTTTGCAAAAGCAGCGCCAGTATTTCCAAAACCAATAATTCCCACTGTTTTTCCCGATAATTCTTCTCCTCTATTCTCATCTCTTAACCAAATACCTGATTTTACCTGACTATAACTTAGATGAATTCGATTCATTAAATTCAACAATAAGCCCAATGCATGCTCCCCCACTGCATTTCGATTTCCTTCGGGGCTACTCTCACATTGTATTCCTTTTGATTGAGCATAGTCAACATCAATCAATTCCATTCCACTACCCAATCTGCCAATCCATTTTAATGATGTTGCTTTATCAATTAATACCTTGTCTATTGGAATGCTGGTTGTAACAATTAATCCAACTACTTCATCTAACATTCCTAAAAGTGATTCATAACTGATACCAGGCTCAGAGTACACGGCATATCCTCTCTCTTCTAATGTTTGTTGAAGAATTGGATGTGCTTTTGCTGTAATGATTATTTTTTCCTTCATGATTTTATCTCAACGCTAAATATCTTATATCTCTAATCTCTTATCTCATAATTCATATCTCTTAATTCATAATTCTCATGAGCCCATTCTAAAAGTCAATGCTGCAAAATCTTCTACAGTCAATTGTTCCGCACGTTTAGTAAATATTTCTTCTTGTAAAGTAGTTGCGTCAAAAAAAGGTTTTAATGGATTACGAACCATTTTCCTTCTTTGGTTAAATGCAGCTTTTACCAATGTAAAGAAAGCCCTTTCTGATTTCATCGCTACAAAATGTTCCTTTCGTTTTAATTTAATGACACCACTATTTACTTTTGGTGGAGGATTAAAACTACTAGGTGGTACATCAAATAAATACTCAACATCATAAAAGGCTTGTACCAAAACACTCAGAATTCCATATACTTTAGTATGAGGTTTTGAAACAATTCTTTCAGCCACTTCTTTTTGAAACATACCAATCATTACAGGCACTTGGTTTTTCCATTCCAATATTTTAAACACAATTTGTGTGGATATATTATACGGAAAATTACCCACTACAGTAAATGCCTCTTCAAAAGGTATGTCGACCTCTAAGAAATCAGCTTCAATGATGGAATTGTTTAATGAAGGATAGGTGAGTTTTAAAAAGTCCACTTTTTCCCTATCTAATTCAACTGCTTTAAATTGGATATTCTGTAATGGCAAAAGAAATTTAGTTAATGCTCCAGCTCCAGGACCTACTTCCAATAATTGGGTAAATGGTTCTTCTTGTAAAGAAGCCAGTATTTTTACACAAACTGATTCGTCTACAAGGAAATGCTGACCCAGCGATTTTTTGAGCGTATATTGCATGACTACAAAAGTAGTATTTTAGCAACCTAAATAGCGGCTCATGAGTAATGAATTACAAAAACCAATAATCGGCTTCAGTTGTGGAGACCTGAATGGCATTGGATTGGAAATTATTATCAAAACCATATCCGACCAACGTTTACTTGATTTCTGTACCCCTGTTGTATTTGCAAGCAATAAAACGCTCAACTTTTATAGAAAAAGCTTGCCAGATGCCAATTTTAATTATACCAGCATCAAAGAGTTCAATAAAATCAACCCTAAACAGGTCAATATTTTCAATGTATGGGAAGAAGAAGTGGCTATTACACCTGGCCAATTAAATGAAACAGGAGGCAATTATGCATTGTTGTCTTTACAAGAAGCAGTAAAAGCTTTAAAGGAGGGTAAAATACATGGTTTAGTTACAGCCCCTATTCATAAAAAAAACATCCAATCGGAGCAATTTAATTTTAGTGGGCATACCCCATATTTAAAATCAATTTTCGGTGTATCGGATGTAGTAATGTTATTGGTTGCAGAAAACATGAGAGTTGGATTGGTTACCGAACATGTAACTATTGAAGAAGTAACCAAACATATTACCAGAGAAAATATTTTAAGTAAATTAAAAATCATCCATGCTAGTTTACAAAAAGATTTTGGGATTGATAAACCAAAAATTGCGGTACTTGGATTAAACCCACATGCAGGTGATGAAGGCCTGATTGGAAAACAAGAAGAAGAGATCATTAAACCTGCCATCAAAGAAGCAAGGCATCAAATGTTGGCATTTGGACCGTTTAGTGCCGATGCATTTTTTGCAAGAGGCCAACATGAAAAATTTGATGCTGTTTTGGCTATGTACCACGATCAAGGTTTAATTCCATTTAAATCATTGGCATATGGTGAAGGTGTTAATTACACAGCTGGTTTGCCAGCAGTGAGAACCAGTCCCGATCATGGTACAGCATTTGATATTGCAGGGAAAGGCAAAGCCGACCATAGTTCTTTTTTAGCCGCAACTTTTGAATGTTTAGAGATCATCAACAAAAGATTTGGCTATGCAGATATGCGCAAAAATCCATTGCGAAAAATGAGTGCAAGATTTTTTGCAAACGCAGTTGATGAACGTATTGAAGAAAACGAAGGATAATTTTTATGATTCAAATTGAGAACAACCATGTCAGTATTTCAGTTAACCAAATGGGTGCTGAATTACAAAGTATTTTTTGTAAAGACAATCAGTTAGAGTATTTATGGAATGGCGACCCTGCATTTTGGGGTAAGAAAAGTCCAGTTCTTTTTCCTATTGTTGGAGGTTTAAAAAACAATACTTACAAACATAAGGGATCGAACTACCAATTAAGCAGACATGGATTTGCAAGAGAAATGGAATTTACACTTTCTGCTAAAAGTAAAGACAGCATTAGTTTTACGCTGAATGCAAATAAGCAAACTTTAGAACAATATCCTTTCCTGTTTCGCTTTGTAATTACTTATTCATTACATAAAAATGTATTAAGCTGCAATTACCAGGTTACCAATATAGATATTAAGCCAATGTTCTTTTCTGTTGGCGCCCATCCTGCATTTAAAGTACCATTGGTTGATGGAAATGCCTTCGAAGATTATCATTTGTTGTTTGAATCAACAGAAACAGCTAATCAATGGCCATTATCACCCGAAGGGCTTATTCAAACAACTCCGATTCCATTTTTTAATAATACCAATCGAATTGAACTAGTAAAAGATCTTTTTTATGGAGATGCTTTGGTATTCAAACAATTGAAATCAAATAATATTTCATTATTGAATGCAAAAAATAAACACGGCTTCAAATTTGAATACGATCAATTTCCTTTCATGGGAATTTGGAGTGCAAAGAATGCCGACTTTGTTTGTATTGAACCTTGGTGCGGAATTGCCGATAGTGTTGATGCTACTGGCGAATTGAATCAAAAAGAAGGAATGAATGTATTAACTCCAGGTGAGTTAATGAGCCGCACCTGGAGTGTTGAATTATTCTAAAGATTATTTTGAAATAACCACGCTTGTTGGAACAGGTCCGGAAATATTGTGGGCTATAAATGCATGATGCAATGCTTCTTGAACTTCTGCGGCTACATCTCCAAAATGATCGGGTGTAGTAAAAGGTTTAATAGCCAATGTTACACTTCCACCAATTTTTGAAACGAATACAGCTGGCGCAGGTGATTTTAATACTTTTTCATTTTCCAATAGTACATTCATTACTACTTGTTTTGTCTTGGCAATATCTTGATCATTAGCAACAGTAACACTCAGATCGAGTCCTATGCTCCCATGTTTACTGTGGTTAATGATGGTATTATTACTTACTGCCCCATTGGCCAAAATAATTGTTTTGTTATCTCCAGTAAGAAGAATGGTATTGAAAATTTGAATCTCCAGAACCACCCCTTTTTGTCCACCAGATTCAATCAAGTCCCCGGTTTTAAAAGGCTTGAACATTAATATTAATACACCTCCAGCAAAATTGGCAAGAGATCCTTGTAATGCCAATCCAACCGCTAATCCTAATGCACCAATAATGGCTACAAACGATGTAGTTTGAATACCGAGCATACCGGCTACGGTAATTAGTAACAATACTTTAAGGCCAACTGAAAACATACTAGAAAAGAAAGTTTGCAAGGAAGCATCTACCTTTCTTTGTGTCATTGTTTTCGAAATCACTCTTGCAGACCAATTGATAATGGTCAACCCTACAATAAAAACCAGTAAAGCAGAGACGATTTTAGGGCCAAATGTAATCAGCCAAGTTTGAACTTGTTGAGAGAGCGTAGTTACTTTATCCATATTAAAAAATTTGGATTGAAAATAACATGAAATCTTGGAAAAACCAATTTCAGTCAAAAATCAGCAAATCATTTAAAAACAGAATCAGCTATCCCTTTATTGATCTCATAGGCAGAATAACTGATCTCAACTCTTCCCTTTTTACCTTTCAACTTGTCTTTGGTTGCCTGATCAACATCTTCAAATTCAAGGGTGATCCCTTTAGGTAACTTATAATCTTTTGCATTAAAACTAAAAAGCACTTTATCTGGCAATCCATACTCGGCAAATTTTCCGTATCGCATTTCCATTTCGTAAGTACCATTTTCTCTGGTAGAAGTAATCGACTTCATGATCAATAAATTGGCCTCATCAATATAAAGTGTTGAAAGAATAATATCATTATTATCTCCATTGGGTAAGAGCTTGATTATTCTTGTTTTCACTTTTCCAATATCTGCAAACCCAGCATCGATTGCAGTAAAACCTGTAGTAACAATCATATTACCTATATTAATGCTCACCCCTCCTTTTGGCAACACAGAGATTCCTCCATTGCGTTGTAATTTAAATTTGTTGGGTTTTTTATAAAAAACTTTAACTCCGCCAATAGGTGCTTTGATAAAAGCAATATCCGTTTTCATTTTTCCCTCAGCTGTATAATCATTTACCTGATCTAGTTTGTTTTTAACTTTCATGACTAATGTATTCACCTCTTGTGCCGAAACATTAATATTTATAAAAGCAAATAAGAAAACTACAATGAATAATCTAAATAATTTCATGTTGATATTTTAACTTAAGATGTCTTTCTTTCTAAACAATAGAATTGCACCTCCTGCAAACCCTATGATGTGCACCAATAATACTATTGAAGAATGAATGATTTTTTCAGGATATTGAATACTACCAACAATCGCTTCATTGGCATCATTTACTTTGAAGTCGAAAAACTCTTTCCAGGTAATCATATGGGTTGTGAACAAATACGGTTTGATTATATTGAAAATAGGAATATTCATTGTGCTTAGAATTGTGCAAACAATAATAACACTCATGGTAGCAACAATTGGACCAATGGAATTTTCTGCAAAAAAAGACAAGAAAAAACCCAATGAAGCTACAGTAACCATTGCCAATGCAGCAAAACAGAACGCACCAGCATATCTCCAGAATACATCTGATTCTTTTACAATAACTACATAACTGCTTTTCATAATAAACAGATCATCAGTTCCAAAAACCAACATACTTACAAATAATCCTAGTATCGCAATCCAAATTAGTAGCATTAAGGTATAAATTACAGATGCTAAAAATTTAGCCGTAACAATTGCGGTTCGAGATTGAGGTTTGGTAAGCAATAATCGCAAAGTGCCCATATTGGCTTCTCCAGATATCATGTCTGCTGCAATTAAAGCAATTAGTAATGGAACATGTATTAGTAAAAGTTGAAGGATCACATAACAAATAAAATAGCCATTCAGAATTTTTCCATCAACAGCAAAAGAATTGGCAAAATCTGCCATCACAAACTCAGTATATTCTTTCCCATCTACAAATAAGCCAATTTGTATAACGGCAATCAATGCAGTAATAGCAGCAAATGCCAAGTATGTTCTTGGTTTGCGAAATATTTTATACAACTCAATTCGTAAATGTACCCACATGTTGTTTGCCTGCTGTTATTTGTAAGAAATAATCTTCTAAACTATGTCTTGGCTGAAGTAATAAAACACCAATTTGCTGATCTACCAAAAACTGATTCAATACCGGAATAGATTCTTGATCTAACTGAATTAAAATATGCCCATCACGCATAGGCTTTAAATTGTTCTTCCAGTTACTATTTGCTAATTTTTCAACTGCCATTTGATTATTAGTGGTATTCAACTGAACAATCGTTTGACTAGAATCGAATAATTCTTCAGCAGTTCCTTCCACCAATTTATGTCCCTTATCAATTATTAAAATTCTTGTAGCGATTTGCTCTATTTCATTGAGTAAATGTGAAGAAACAATAACTGTTTTTTTATGATCTCTGCTTAACTGTAAAATAAGGTTTCGAATATCAGCAATCCCCTGTGGATCCAATCCATTGGTAGGTTCATCGAGCATAATTAAAGAAGGGTTATGCACCAACGCAATGGCAATACCTAGTCTTTGCTTCATCCCTTGAGAAAATGTTTTAACCGTATCTTTTGCACGATCGGCCAATCCAACCATTTCCAATTGATCCATGATTATTTGACGGGTAGGTTTAACACCACTCAAACGAGCAAATAATAGTAGGTTTTCGTATGCAGATAAATACTTATATACATCAGGCTTTTCAATCACAGCTCCAATTTGCTGTAATATTTCTCTACGGTGTTTGTACAAATCGTATCCAAATATTTCAATTTGGCCATCAGTGGGAGTGATTAAGGTTAGCATCATGCGTATTGTGGTGCTTTTGCCTGCGCCATTTTGCCCTAAAAATCCGTATACATCGCCCTTTTCAACTGAAAATGACAGATTATTAACAGCTGTAAACTGATTAAACTGTTTGGTGAGATGATTAACTTGTACGATGGAACTCATTGTTACAATAATAACAATTTGCGTGTCAAGATGTTTAAATTAAGTTGATTTAAACAAAAATTTATGCGCTTTATGCATTCAACCCAATAACCAATAACCTTCTATTAAACTTTAAGGTATTCTTGAAGCGCTTTCACATAGGCCTCAAAAGCCAAAATGCCTTCAGGAGTGATTTTACAAGTAGTTTGAGGATAATTGTCTTTGAATTGTTTCACTACATCAATATAACCTGCATCTTTCAATTTTTGCAATTGGACACTCAGGTTACCAGCAGTAGCATTAGTTTTTTCTCTAATGAATGTAAAATCTGCCTCCTTCACCCCAATGAGCAAACTCATTACAGCAAGCCGTAACTGGGAATGTAATATGGGATCTAGCTCTTTAAACATTGGCCTTTTTTTGACCTAAATATTTTTTTCTTAAGATAACGCCTGGTATAAACCAGCAAAGTAAAGCAGCTATTCCTCCTAATAAGAAATCATACTGGCTCTCAACAAAGCAGGAAATCATAAATAATACATAAGTAACGATTGCTCCAATAATCATTGGCTTGAATTTCTTGACCATGCCTGTTACCAAAGTTGGGAAAGCGTATACTAGTATGTATAAAGAATAGGGACTTAAAGCAAATGGTCTTAACTGTTCATCAGGTTTAACCTCATTGATATAATGTTTCATCATCACCCAACCTTCTTCTTGAATAATTTTGGTGGTGGTATCACCAACAGTTGACTGATAAAATGACAAGCCAAAAATGGTTAATCCAAAAACCAACCATACTGCATCAATCGCATCATCATCATACCGTTTTGCATTTGAAGATTTGTTCTCTTTAATAGACAAATACACTTGTGGAATAATGGCTCCCATTACAATTAACCAAATATCAAAGCCAATATTAAAGCCATAACGGAACCTTAAAAAAGATACAAAGGAAGCAATGAAAACTACCGTACCCCAAAGTAGAGAGCCAATACCAGTATCGTGGTAGCTATTTTTAACTTTCTGAATCATCGCTGAAATCAGTTCCAGACTTTCTTGTTCGGACAATTTTTTTTCTTCCGCCATATTATGCTGATTTAAATCTTGCTCTTAATAAATATCCAGGGATGATCCAGCCAAATAAAACTGCAGGTACTAATAATAGAATCACTTCTACCGATGTAATAAATGAAGCTGCAACTGAAAGAGCCCAGCAACAAATACCACCAATCATTAATGGTTTGAATCGCATGATTGCACCTGATAAAAATGTGGGTATTCCATAAAACAGGAAAATAAATGGATAAAACAATATCCAAACATCGAGTTTACTCATGATAAAAGAAAGCAGACCCATACAAATTCCAAAAGACATCCATACATATCCGATGATTTCGTCGGTATAGGTCTTTACTTTTTCAGTTTGCTGTTTTTTGGAGAGATAAAATATTTGATAAATCATCACAAAAACAACCAATAACCAAACAAAAGAAGCTTTGGAAAAAGATGTATACTTTAAAGAAATGTATTGAACCAAAGCACAGAAAAAAATCGTCCACCCCCACAACAAATACAAAGTACCATTCTCAGAAAAACGATTCTGCGCTTTATGAATCATGCTTTCGATTAATTTCAGACTATCATTGGCCGATAGTGATTCCTTATTTTCCATAACCATATTTTAAATGATAAATATAGCCCCATCCAAATAGAAGGGGCTATACTAGATGCACAAATTACTGACAAGCAGCCAAAGAAGTTGTTGCTTGTTCTTTACCCCAATTTGGATGAAATGGGGATGCTGGTTTGAACGTTTCAAACATGCTCAAAGATTTTTCTAAAATCTTTTTTGCAACTGCTTTGCCACCACCAAATGCTTCTGGAACATTCATTAAATATTGACCCTCTAGCATATATGGACGTGGATTAGTTGCATCAGCCGCTTTTGCTTTGGCAATTGCTTCAGATGCAATAGCACCGTAAGATTGCCATCTGCTCATTGCATCAACTGTTAATTGCATAACAGCAGTCATTTGCTTTAAGCAATAGATTTCAGAATTATTTGGGCTCAATAGTTCTGCTTTTAAAATGAGCGCATTCACTTTTTCAGCCACTTTATCTTTGTCTGATTTTGGATTCATCCAGGCTGCTAAAATTTGAGTTTGTGCAGCATAATAATAAGGCAACCACTTGTCTTTTTCAGCATCTGCAACTCTTTCAAAAAATGCAGAAGTTGCCATCATTTCATCAGGTGATTTTGCATCTTTAAACTGAATCATCCCTTTTTCCATAGCAGCTTCAAACTTTTGTGCATAAGTAGTTGTAAATAAGAACATCGCTAGTACTACAAATAATTTTTTCATTGTTGTTTTTTTTAAAATTTTAAATGATTGAATTATGGTTGTTTGTTTTTTAATTTATTGTATTCCTTTTCAACAGAATTGATGCTAGTTCCATGATATGCCCTGGCATAATGAAATGCAATGCCAATTCCCCAACCCAGCATTGGCCAAATGGGCCAGAAATAAGTATAATGATTACTAGAGAGAAACCATATACCTACTAAGAAACTATTGACAATGATGTAGCTGGCCAAACTCCACTTAAAAGCTACTCGTTCTTTGGCGATTTTCCAAAGTTGTTCATCGTGTTCTGATTGATTGTTATCCATTTTTTGAAATTTTAATTTTATTAAAAAATATTTATTCTATTACAAGTTTCCGTTTATATTTTGCTGAGTTCTATCTACACCCCAGCTTAAAAACACGCCTAAGAAAAAGCTACGTGGTGCTGGAGGTATTACCGCCTCTCTTATCAATTGACCTTGTGGGTCTCTTAATCTACTGCTGTAATTGTATCCAAAAATTTGCGTTTCATTAAATACATTGTTGATACCTAGTACTACTACTGAATTTGATTTCCCCCATTTAGGTAACCAGTTCAAACTGAAATTATTGGTGCTATAAAATATTGTTCGATCAGATAAGAAATCCGTTTTTGAATTATTGGGATTGAAGTATGGTCGGCCCGTGCTCCAATTCCAACTCCAGTTCACACCAAACATTTGTTTTACCCAGAATTTTTTTAATACAACACTTCCACTATGGTTGGCAGCAAATGTGGGCATTGCTGATTGAGGGTAATTATTGTAATTTCTTTTGGTATCCAGATAAGAATAACTGATCCAGTAATCGAAGTTTTTAAAAGTTTTTCTGTCCCTCCAAAATAATTCAACACCTTGAGCATATCCTTCTCCATTAGTGCTTACCGCATTTACAACAGCAGCATCTGTTTTCAATAGATTCACATAATCTTTGTAGAAAGCTTGAACTCTAAAAGTATAATTAGCTGATAAATGTTGATAGGTAAGTATATAATGATCCGCTCTTAAAAAATCGAAATTACTATTATTGGCTAAGTATCTTCTTTCAGCTGTTTGGTAGAACATTCCGTAGTCAATGGTGAATTGACTGCTCTTATCTATCTTATAAGATAGAGCAGCCCTGGGAGCTATATTCCATCTATTCAACAAACCACTGTGTTCTATTCTTACACCCGGCCTAAACGCCAGATTATTCGACAAATACAAATCAGATTCAGCAAATATAGCTGTATAAAAATCGGTTACTTTAGTGGGGAATGTTCCAGCCAAATTGGTATATCTGCTACTGTCTGCATTATTCCAAACTTCTGCACCAAAACGCAAAGTGTTGATAGCTCCAAATCTTTTATCTAGTACCGCACGAGCTTGAACCATCCACTGGCGAGATTCCAAATTGAAATTGGTAAAATCAATCACAGGAATATTCACCACAGGAATTTTTTGATTCTGTTGATTTTGAACTTCATTGTTG
>REAV01000095.1 GCA_004294465.1 Sphingobacteriia bacterium
GTTTGTTTTTTAAAGTGTCTATTATTTTGATAAACACATCCTGAAATAAGTCTTCAGCTAAATAAGTGTCTTTTACAAAAAACAAAATAGAAGAAAAAATCTTGTCTTTGTAACGATAGATGAGTGTTTCAAAGGCATCGGTATCGCCATCTTGAAAGGCCCTTATCAACTCATTATCAGACGCATGGTCCATTGTTCTCATAGTTTGGGTTTTTGAGTTAGGATGTTCAAAAAATCAGGATATTGGATAACGAACTTTAAATCGAGAACAAATTAGAATTCTTTTACATTCACAATTACTTTGTGGAAATCAAGTTTTAGAGTGCTGAGGTTATGCACATTCTAAATCATTGATTTTTTGATACTTATTCATCATTTGCTCAACTAAAGCTGCAATATTCTGTTACTTTTGTACAGCTAGGACAATTCAATATGACAACGAAGAAAGCACCAGAAGCATCACTTATAGCCAATACATTAAATGGAGATATTGTGGTAACCGGTGCTCGAACGCATAATCTCAAGAACGTTTCAGTCAATTTCCCCAGGAATAAACTCATTGTTGTCACTGGTGTATCTGGTAGCGGAAAGTCTTCTTTAACTATTGATACATTGTTCGCAGAAGGCCAAAGGCGCTATGCGGAAAGTTTGAGTGCATATGCCCGCCAGTTTATGGCCAGAATGGTAAAACCAGATGTAGATTATATTAAAGGGCTTTGCCCTGCCATAGCCATAGAGCAAAAAGTAATCACCCGTACACCCAGAAGTACCGTGGGAAGCATGACGGAAATTTATGATTACTTGCGTTTGATGTATGCCCGTATTGGTATAACTATTTCGCCAGTTACAGGAAAGCCAGTAAGAAAAGATGATGTAGCAGATGTAATGAATGCCATTACTCAATTAAAAGAAGGAACTAAATTAGTTATACTCGTTGCGTTCAAACAACATGCCAACAGAGCTATAAGAGAAGAGCTGAATATATTGATGCAGAAAGGGTTTTCGAGAATGTATCAAAATGGAAGTATTCAAAGAATAGAGGAACTGCTTGAATTGACTGATGCAGCTTTGAAAAAGCAAGTGTCTACCAATGGATCGTCATTCTTTGTGCTCATCGACCGTATTGTAGTGAAAACTTTCGATGAAGAAGATTTGCATCGATTATCGGATTCCATCGGAACTGCTTTTTATGAAGGCGATGGAGAAATGAATATTGAAATAGACGGAACCAAACTGATTCATTTCAGCAATAAGTTTGAAGCCGATGGAATTGTTTTTGAAGAGCCATCTCCCAATTTATTTTCTTTCAATAACCCTTATGGGGCATGCCCCGTTTGCGAAGGTTTTGGGCAAGTGTTGGGAATTGATACTGATCTGGTGATTCCTGATAAGCGACTTTCATTGTATGAAGGTGCTATTGCACCTTGGAAGGGTGAGAAGTTAGGCTGGTGGAAAGAACAGTTTATTAAGGGCGCTGCTAAATTTAATTTTCCCATTCACAAACCCATCATGGATTTATCCAAAGAGCAATACAATCAGCTCTGGAATGGGGCAACCGGCGCTTTAGGAATCAATGATTTTTTTAAAGAAGTTGAATCCAATTTGTATAAAGTACAATATCGTGTATTGCTTAGCCGGTATCGTGGAAGAACTACCTGTAATGAATGTAATGGATACAGATTGCGCAAAGAAGCTTTGTATGTAAAAGTAGGAGCTATGCATATTGCTCAACTATGCGATATGCCAGTTCGAGATCTGCAAACCTGGTTCAACGAGTTAGCGCTTTCAGATCATGATAGCCAAGTGGCCAAAAGAATTTTATTAGAATTGAACCAACGAATCAAAACCTTATTGGATGTAGGTTTGGGCTATCTTACTTTAAATAGATTGGCCAATTCATTGAGTGGTGGAGAGAGTCAAAGAATTCAACTCACCAGAAGTTTGGGGAGCAATTTAACCAACTCCTTATACATTTTAGATGAGCCTTCCATTGGATTACATTCCAGAGATACAGCGCGATTAATTGAAGTATTAAAATCATTGAGAGATTTAGGCAACACCGTAGTAGTGGTGGAGCACGATGAAATGATGATGCGCGAAGCAGATCATATTATAGATATGGGGCCATTGGCTTCTCATTTGGGTGGTGAAGTAGTTGCGGCAGGTAATTACGATTATATTATTCATCATCCAGATAGTTTAACTGGTAAATACCTTACTGGCCAATTAAGTATTGAAACCCCTAAACATGTTCGAAAATGGAATACTAGCATTTCAGTGGAAGGAGCGAGGCACAATAATTTAAAAGATATTACTGTTGAATTTCCGCTCCATACTTTAACCGTTGTTGCTGGTGTTAGTGGTTCTGGTAAAACAACTTTGATCAAACAAATATTGTATCCTGCATTGCAGAAAATAAAGGGTGAAGCTGCAGATAAAGTAGGTATTCATAAAAATATTTCAGGAGATATCGATTCAATTAATTCAATTGAAATGATCGATCAAAATCCGATCGGTAAATCTTCCCGAAGTAATCCTATTACTTATATTAAAGCATACGATTCTATTAGAGATCTCTATTCTAAACAAGGCTTGGCAAAAATGCGAGGTTTCTTGCCCAAACATTTTTCATTTAATGTTGATGGAGGAAGGTGCGACACTTGTAAAGGGGAAGGAGAAACTGTAGTAGAAATGCAATTTTTAGCAGATGTGCATCTGACATGCGAATCATGTGGCGGAAAAAGATTTAAAGAAGAAGTGTTGGAAGTTAAATACAATGGCAAATCCATTTTTGAATTATTGGAGTTGAGTGTAGATGAAGCTATTGAATTTTTCAATGAGGAGAAAGTTATACAGAAAGCCATACAACCCTTACAGGACGTTGGTTTGGGTTATATCAAATTAGGACAAAGCAGCGATACGTTAAGTGGGGGAGAAGCACAGCGTGTAAAATTAGCCAGCTTCTTAGGCAAAGGAAAAGGCATTGGGCATGTATTATTTATTTTTGATGAACCTACTACAGGATTGCATTTTCATGATATAAAAAAATTGTTAGCCTCCTTCAATGCATTGATAGAACAAGGTCATTCATTGATTGTAATTGAACACAATACTGATGTGCTTAAATCGGCAGATTGGCTAATTGAACTAGGCCTTGAGGCAGGTGATGCTGGCGGTGAACTGGTATATGCTGGAGTACCTGCTGGTATCAAAAAAAATAAGCGCAGTATAACTGCGCCTTATTTGTAAATCATTTATTTGAAATGGAGAGTTATTAATCGACAATTCTGTTATCTCAATCTATCAGCAATCTTCACTAATTTATCGTCGTTGTAAATAGCTCTTGAAGCAAGCATTAAACAAGCTGGTATTGCAAAGCTAATTAAAGAACCTAAATCGAGATTGGCTTCTGTAAATGTTGATTTAGCATTAAAGTATAAAAAAATCTGAATTATCGACACAACTCCTGTACAAAGAGTTACTAGCATTTGACGCTTGCGATCTTTGAACATAAATATAGCTATCAATGATGCTACAGCTATAGCTACTGCAAGAATCATGGTAAATATATTTTGATTTGCAGTGAATTCAATCCATTCTTTTACATTGGTAGTTGCATTTAGTTTATTGCCACTGAAAAATGACAATTTAAAACTCAGACCAGCTAATACCGCTGCTACCAATAACCAAATAGTTTGAATTCTCTGTATCATAATAAATAATTTAAATCTACAAACACCTAAATCTTTTATCTCTTATCTCCTCGGTTTATCCCATTTCAGGATACAAAATAAATTGCTCCATGAATTCATTCACTTGTTTCTTAACCGTTGCAATTACATTGGCGTCATCTGCATTCATCAATACATTGTCTATTACATTCACCACAAATTGCATATGCTCTTCTTTAAACCCTCTGGTAGTAATTGCTGGAACACCAAAACGAATTCCGGAAGTTACAAATGCGCTCTTGTCATCAAATGGCACCATGTTTTTATTGGCAGTAATATCTGCCTGAACCAATACTTGTTCTGCTTTTTTACCGCTGATATTTTTATTACGAAGATCAATCAACATTAAATGGTTGTCTGTACCACCACTAATAATATGGTAACCTTTCTGAACAAATGCCGCGGCCATGGCTTGTGCATTTTTCTGTACCTGTTGCTGATAAACTAAAAATTCATCTGATAAGATTTCTCCAAAGGCAACCGCTTTAGCAGCAATTACATGTTGCAATGGACCGCCCTGAATACCCGGGAAAACAGCCATATCCAATAAATTACTCATCATGCGGATATTGCCTTTTACATCTTTCAATCCCCATGGGTTTTCAAAATCTTTGTGCATCATTATGATACCACCTCTTGGTCCGCGTAGTGTTTTATGCGTAGTAGAAGTAACAAAATGACAATGTTCAAATGGGCTATTCAATAATTT
>REAV01000096.1 GCA_004294465.1 Sphingobacteriia bacterium
AACGCTTACGTGGTGTTGGGCATGACAACCACACAACTACAAACCAATGCCGCCCCCGATGAATGGGAAACAGGAGAAACTGCAGACCACAGCAATTTTGGCCTGAGTATCGGCGAGACCTTGGTGCTCTTCGACGCCGACAATGCAATACTCGACTCTTTGACCATACCAGCTATGCAACCCGACATCTCCTTGCGCAGAAGCATCGATGGTGGCGATACCTGGTGTTTTTCTACCCAACCTACGCCAGCGGCCTCCAATGTTGGCGATTGTTTTGCAACTTTTGAAATAGATAAAAGTTGAGGGTCATTTAAATGAACTAAGGGCTCATCATACGAAATCGTTGACTGAACAACTGCTTTAAACAAATAGGTTTTACCAGTAATTAAAGCAAAAGCTGAAAACAGAACTCCAATAACTATTAGCGTAATTAATATCTTTTTAATCAATTTCATTTGGCATTTTTTAATCCATGAAAATAACATTTTCCCTCAATTCAGCATAATATTACTTAGCTTTGCATCCTGATGAAATCATTACACTTTCTACATATTAATCTAGATTTCCTAGATCATCCTTTTGGGGTAAACTAATTACCCCCTCATTCTCGAGATCAATTACTTTTTAACTATCAACATTTTTACCGTTATCGTTATTTGATTATTTCCAATAATCTAGTAACCAACAACTCAATAACCAATAACTATTATCATGAATACTAAATTCGTTTCTCCGAATACTGCCAAATATTTATCATTAGAAGACCAATATGGTGCACATAATTATCATCCAATCCCTGTTGTATTAAATAAAGGAGAAGGCGTTTATTTATGGGATGTTGACGGAAAAAAATACATTGATTTTTTAAGCGGTTATTCTGCAGTAAATCAAGGTCATTGCCATCCTACAATCATTAATAGTCTTATTGAGCAAGCTCAAAAACTTACATTGACTTCAAGAGCATTTCACAATAATTTATTAGGAGAATACGAGCAATTCATTACTGCATATTTTGGATACGATAAAGTATTACCGATGAATACCGGCGTTGAAGGTGGTGAAACCGCTATCAAATTAGCAAGAAGATGGGCTTACGACAAAAAAGGAATTGAAGAAAATAAAGCAAAAGTAATTTTTGCAGAAGGTAATTTTTGGGGAAGAACATTAGCAGCTATTTCATCATCTACTGACCCTAGCAGTTATCATCATTTTGGTCCATTTATGCCAGGTTTTGAATTGGTACCATACAATGATACCATTGCATTAGAAAAAGCATTTCAAGATAAAAATGTTTGTGCATTTATGGTTGAACCCATTCAGGGAGAAGCTGGTGTGGTAATTCCGGATGAAGGATATTTACAAAAAGTAAGAGCACTCTGCACAGAATACAATGTGTT
The DNA here is from genome assembly GCA_004294465.1 of Sphingobacteriia bacterium. Taxonomy (GTDB): domain Bacteria; phylum Bacteroidota; class Bacteroidia; order Chitinophagales; family Chitinophagaceae; genus Sediminibacterium. Next base: position 1,398 of record REAV01000096.1, read on the forward strand.
GTTCATTGCCGATGAAATTCAAACGGGTTTAGCTAGAACTGGAAAAATGCTGGCATGCGATCATGAAAATGTTCGCCCAGATATTTTGATTCTAGGAAAAGCTTTAAGTGGTGGGGTTTTACCAATATCCGCAGTTTTAGCAGATGATTACATCATGATGAATATTAAACCAGGAGAACATGGTTCTACATATGGCGGCAATCCTTTGGCCTGTGCTGTAGCAATCAGCGCTTTGACTGTTTTAAAAGAAGAGCATATGACCGAAAACGCCCACTTAATGGGGCAACTGCTTAGAGATGAATTGGCTAAAATTCAATCTCCATTTATTAAAACTATTCGCGGTAAAGGATTATTAAATGCGATAGTGATTAATCATCCCAATCCAGAAGCGGCATGGGACTTGTGTTTAATATTGAAAGAGAAAGGACTTTTAGCAAAGCCTACTCATGGAGACAAAATAAGATTTGCACCTCCATTAATAATCACAAAGGAACAAATTCTTGATAGTGTAAAAATTATTCAGGAAGCATTAAACGAGCTTTCTACTATTGCTTAATTCACCCAATAGTGAATTATTTTTGGTTGATATTGATTTTGGGAAGAAAGCTCATCAGCATCATAATAGCTGAAGCAAATACTAAAATAAATAAAGCAATTTGCTTTTCTGGGCACTCTCCTGCATAACAGGCAGATAGCATTAAATATTTGCTAATAGACCATGCAAAGCAAAATGTAGTAACAAATACATTGAGCCTTTTAGCCCAAATTTTATTGATTAAAAAAAAGATTGCACTTAAGCCAGCTGTAAAAAAAATAAAGATAGCTGGTCTTCCAAAATTGGTTCCTTCGGAATGAAAACCAGAAATGGTTAATTGCTTGCTTTCTATAAATACCCAAGGAAAAAAACAGGTTCCTAGAACAATCAAAGCAAGTAAGAAACCAATGATTTGAGAATATTTCATAACGTTTAATTATTCAAAAGCCTCCCCTTTTGGGGAGGCTTTGAGGTCCCGAGCGGATTCGAACCGCTGTGGAAGCTTTTGCAGAGCTCTGCCTAACCACTCGGCCACAGGACCGTTATTCGGACAGCAAAAATAGCGTAAACAAATTAATTTTAAAATTCTAAATAGTATTTAACGAAATTTGTACCCTAATTAGCCAAATATGAAACGAATTGCCGAAAGTGAATTAATCATTAATAGCCGCGGAGCTGTATACCATCTTAATCTTAGGCCCGATGAATTGGCTGATACCATTATTACCGTAGGCGACCCCGATAGAGTAGCCAATGTTAGCAAACACTTTGATCATATTGAATGCAAATTTGAACATAGAGAATTTATTACCCATACAGGAACCATTGGCAATAAAAGACTCTCCGTGGTTTCTACGGGTATTGGAACAGACAATATTGATATTGTGTTAAATGAATTGGACGCTTTGGCCAATATCAATTTTGAGACAAGAACGGAAAACCCTGAATTAAAACGTTTAAAAATTGTAAGGATCGGCACTTCTGGATCTTTACAAAAGCATATACCCGTAGACAGTTTTGTGGCCAGTACACATGGAATTGGCATTGATAATCTACTCAATTTTTATAAACAAGATAATAATGATGAAGAGCTTGCAATTCTGCAATCATTTATCAATCATACCAAAATTGGCAAACATGTTTCAACTCCTTATATCGCATCCGCTGCACCAGCATTACAGAAATATTTTGTAGATGGATTTCATCAAGGAATGACCGTTACCTGTCCGGGTTTCTATGGCCCTCAAGGAAGGGTCTTAAGACTGGCTTTACAATATCCAGACCTCGTAAATGACCTACCAACTTTCAGGTATGGCAATCATTTAATCACCAACTTTGAAATGGAGACCAGTGCCATTTACGGATTAGGTAAATTATTAAATCATTATTGCCTGAGCCTCAATGCAATAGTTGCAAATAGAGTGGTCCAAAGTTTTAGTAAAGATGGGGCAAAAGCAGTGGAAAATTTGATCGTAAAATCGCTCGAAATATTGTGTAAAGTGCAATAATTATTTTTTTATTTTCATTAAGGGTTCTACATTGTATGCATGTCCGAAACCCTACACAAAGATATATCCGTGTATCAGCAAGCTATACAAGTAGCTGCTGAGGCATTTAGCCTTACAGCTAAATTGCCACTTCAACAACGTTTTGTACTTACAGCTCAATTAAGACGATCAATTATTTTAGTATGCAACCAACTGGCAGCAGTTGCCCAAAGCAATAGCAAGCAATCACTTAAAAGAAATAGTGAACTATTCATTAAAGTGTATGCAGAAACTAAAACACAAATTAAAATGTCCCAATTATTAGGTCATTTTAAAATAAACGATCTGGGAGCACTTGAAATTCAATTGGATCAAATTCTACAATGCTGCAAATCCAATCTGAATCAATATGATCATTAATTCATCTGCAGAATTCCCTTTTTCGCTTTAATTTGCAAGATGCAAATTCAATTTGTTAAATACCAAGGTGCTGGAAATGACTTTATTATCATTGACAACCGAAATAGCCAGGTTCAATTAAACAATGAACAGGTGCATATGTTATGTGACAGACGCTTCGGGATTGGAGCGGATGGATTGATGCTGCTTAATAAACTAGACAATTATGATTTTGAGATGGTTTATTATAATGCAGATGGTGCACTCGGAAGCATGTGTGGAAATGGAGGTAGATGTATCACACAGTTTGCATATGACCTAGGAATACACAAAGAAAATTATCATTTTTTAGCTTCAGACGGACCGCATGAAGCTTTCTTTGGGAAAAATAATTGGATTCATTTAAAAATGAAAAATGTAGATGAAATTGCCATGATTGATGAAGGCTATGTGTTAGATACAGGTTCCCCTCATTATATAAAGGAAGTAGATGATGTTGCAAAAATAGATGTGGTGCATAAAGGACAAGCAATTAGATATAACGATAAAAAAAAAAAAAAAGGTATTAACGTAAATTTTGTTCAAGTAGAACACAATAAAATTATCGTTAGAACT